>JBFWJB010000209.1:0-5470 GCA_050253435.1 Rhodospirillaceae bacterium | reverse complement strand
TGGAGCGCCGCGGCCGCGTCGCCTTGTCCTTTCAGGACGACGCCTTGCTGCCCTGGGCCGCCGCCGCGGGCAACCTCGCCTATGCGCTCGCCGCCCTGCCGGACGGACAGGCGCGGGTGCTGCCCTGGCTCGCGCGCTTCGACCTGCCGCCCGCGCTGCGCCCGGCGGAGATGTCGGGCGGCATGCGCCGCCGCCTCGCCCTGGCGCGCGCCTTCGCCGCGGGGGCGGAGGTGCTGCTCCTCGACGAGCCCTTCGCCTTCCTCGACGCCGAGTGGCGCGTCTGCGTGGCGGAGATGATCGACGCGGCGGCGGCGGGCGGCGCGGCGGTGGTGTTCTCCACCCATCAGGCGGAGGAAACCCCGGCCTCGACCCGGCGCACCCTGACCATCGCGGAGGGACGCCTGATCGCCGCGCCGTGAGCGCGGCTATGGAAACCATAGCGCAACGGTATTTCCCCGCGCCCCTGCGTTAGTTGAGACTGATTCTCAGGTTAAACCCGCGAGGAGACAGCCTCATGCGCACGTTCCACACTCTTGCCCTGCTCGCCGTCCTGGCCGCCGCGCCGCTTGCCGTGGCCTCCGCCGCCGAGATGAAGCCCAAGCCCGAGGGCGCGATGACGTCCTCCGGCGAGGCGATGAAACCCGCCGACAAGATGATGAAGGCGGACGACAAGATGATGACCTCCGACACCAAGATGACCAAGCCGGGCGACAAGACGATGGCGCCCGGCACCGCCATGCGGGGCCAGGCCGGGGGCGCGAGCGGCCCGGCGATGATGAAGAAGTAACCCTGGCCTGCGGCGCGGCGGCTCTTGCGGGGCCGCCGCGCGTGCCCATTTCTTGAGGAACGGCAACCGCTTCGGACGTTCCCGATGGAGATGCATCAGGTCCGCTACTTCGTGGCGCTGTGCGAGACCCTGAACTTCACCAAGGCCGCCGAGGCCTGCAACGTCGCGCAACCCTCCCTCACCAAGGCGATCCAGAAGCTGGAGGAAGAACTGGGCGGCCCGCTGTTCGCCCGCGAGCGCGGCCTCACCCACCTCACCGACCTCGGCCGCCTCACCCGCCCGCACATCGAGGCGATCTTCGAGGCGAGCGAGGCGGCGCGAGTCGAGGCGCGCAGCTTCCACGACCTGGAAAAGGCCAATCTGCGCATCGGCGCGATGTGCACCATCGGCCCGGCGCGGCTGATCGACTTCCTCAAGCGCTTCCGCGCCCTGGTGCCCTCCGCCACCCTCAACATCCACGACGCGCCGGGGCGCGAACTCTCCGCCATGCTGCTGGCGGGCGAGTTGGACGCCGCGCTGCTCGCCCTGCCGCACCTGCCCGAGCGCTTCGACATCGTGCCCCTGTTCCGCGAGGCCTATGTCGTCGCCTTCCGCCCCGGCCACCGCTTCGAGGCGATGGACGTGGTGCCGCTCGCCGAGCTGAACCACGAGGACTATCTCTCCCGCGTCAACTGCGAATACCCCGAACACTTCGACGCCCTCGGCATTCCCGACCCCGCTGCGGACTCCCGCATCTGCTACGAAACCGAACGCGAGGACTGGATCCAGGCGATGATCCTCGCAGGCATGGGCTGCTCGGTAATCCCCGAATTCCTGCCGATGCTCCCCGGCATCGCCACCCGCCCCCTGGTGGAGCCGGAGATCGCCCGCCATGTGGTGCTCGCCACCGTTTCCGGTCGGCGGCATTCTCCCGCGTTGCGGGCGTTCGTCTCGCTGGCGCGGCGGCATCAGTGGGGATAATGCATACGATCCTTGGCAGAAGCCTCCGCACAGCCTACCTTGTGAAGCTCTCCCCAGCCGATTGTCCTGTTTCATGTTCGCAAAGCTCGGCCCGCGCGGCCAATGGTCCGCCCTGTTGCTACTTAGCCTGGCGGTCATCTTCGCCCTCAGGGCGCTCGACCTGCCCGCCTCCCTGCTGCTCGGCCCCATGGCCTCGGGCATCGTGCTCGCCATCAACGGCGCCAGCATCAGAGTGCCGCGGCGCGCCTACACCCTCGCCCAGTCGGTGATCGGCGCGATGATCGCGGGCGCGGTCACCCCGGACATCCTCAAGACCTTCCTCTCCAACTGGGCGCTGTTCCTCGGCATCGTGCTCACCACCGTCGCGGCGAGCGGCGTCGTCGGCTGGGCGATGAGCCGCTGGAAGATCCTGCCCGGCTCCGCCGGAATCTGGGGCAGTTCGCCGGGCGCGGCCTCCGCCATGGTGGTGATGGCCGAGGAGTTCGGCACCGACGTGCGCCTCGTCGCCTTCATGCAGTACCTGCGGGTGCTGTGCGTCGCGCTCTCCGCCGCGCTGATCGCCCGCTTCTGGGGCGGCGGCGATGCGCCGCATCCGAGCGGCGCAGGCTGGTTCGACCTGCCGCAGATGGTCCCCTTTGCCGAAACCCTCGCCCTCATCGCCGCCGCCACGCTGATCAACCGCTTCGTCCACGTGCCCTCCGGCGCGTTGCTCGTCCCGCTGTGCATCGGCGCGGTGCTGCGCGGCCTCGGCCTGATCGATCTGGAACTGCCGCCGCTCTTGCTGATGGTCGCGTTCGCCACCATCGGCTGGGTGGTCGGCCTGCGCTTCACCGCCGATATCCTCCGCACGGTGCGCGCCAAGCTGCCGCACATGCTCGCCTCGATTCTGTTGCTGATGGCCTTCTGCGCCGGCATCGGCTGGATGCTCACCCGGTTCCTCGGCATCGACATGCTTACCGCCTACCTCGCCACCAGCCCCGGCGGCGCGGACTCCATCGCCATCATCGCCGCCTCGACGCACGTCGAC
The DNA here is from genome assembly GCA_050253435.1 of Rhodospirillaceae bacterium. Lineage (GTDB taxonomy): Bacteria > Pseudomonadota > Alphaproteobacteria > Rhodospirillales > Rhodospirillaceae > Oleispirillum. The sequence continues at coordinate 2,696 of JBFWJB010000209.1, read as the reverse complement.
CTCGGCTTCGTGCTGGCGTTCCAGACCGTGCGGCTGATCGTCGTCATCGTCGTCGCGCCGATCATGGCGCGCCGCCTCGCCAGGGCGATGGGCCACAAGCCGGGATAAGGCTCTTGGAAAAAAACAAAAACTTCGCGGAGGGTCTAGACCCTCCGCACCTCCCCTAACTTTCAGTTTTGCGCGTGGCGCCATAAGCCCGTGTGGTTGCCACGGGAGATGTCGCCTGCCGCTTGCTCGGAAAATGCTCTAAGCATTTTCCGAACTGCAGCCCGGCCTGGTTTTATTCCACGGTCACGCTTTTCGCCAGATTGCGCGGCTGGTCCACGTCGGTGCCCTTGAGGGCGGCGATGTGGTAGGCGAGCAGTTGCACCGGGATGGCGTAGAGGATCGGTGCGGCGAAGGTCTTGACCGTGGGCATGGTAATGGTGGCGAAGGCCTTGCCCTTGAACTGCGCCACGCCGTCGGCATCGCCGATGAAGACGACGCGTCCGCCGCGGGCGATCACCTCCTCGACGTTGGAGGCGGTCTTTTCGAACAATTCGTCCGGCGGGGCCACCACCACCACCGGCACGGTTTCGTCGATCATCGCGATCGGGCCGTGCTTCATCTCGCCCGCGGCAAAGCCCTCGGCGTGGATGTAGCTGATTTCCTTGAGCTTGAGCGCGCCTTCCAGGGCGATGGGGAAGGCGGTGCCGCGGCCGAGGTAGAACACGTCGGCGACGTCGAGCATGGTCTGGGCGATGCCGCGGATGTGGTCGTCGCTCTTCAGCACCTCGGTGGCGTAGGCGGGAATTTCGGTGAGCGCCTTGGACAGCGCCGCCTCGCCGTCGCGGTCGAGCGCCCCCTTCTCCTTGCCGAGGACGATGGCGAGGCAGGCGAGCACGATCAGCTGGGTGGTGAACGCCTTGGTCGAGGCGACGCCGATTTCCGGCCCGGCCAGGGTCGGCAGCACCGCGTCGGCCTCCCGCGCCATGGTGCTTTCCGGCGCGTTGACGATGGCCACCGTGTGCATCCCCGCATCGCGGCAGAAGCGCAGGGCCGCCAGCGTATCCGCGGTTTCGCCGGACTGGGAGATGAACACCGAGAGCCCGCCCTTTTCCACCGGCGAGCCGCGGTAGCGGAACTCCGACGCGATGTCGAGGTCCACCGGCACCCGCGCGAAGCGCTCGATCCAGTACTTGCCGACCATCGCGGCGTAATAGGAGGTGCCGCAGGCGACCAGGGTGACGCGCCGCACCGCCGCAAGCTCGAAGGGCATGGGCGGCAGGGTGAGGCTGCGCTCCACCGGGTTGAAGTGGCTGTTCAGGGTGTCGCCGATCACCGTCGCCTGTTCGTAGATCTCCTTGAGCATGAAGTGGCGGTAGGCGCCCTTGCCGATCATCGCGCCGGAAAGCTGGGTGATGTGGATGTCGCGTTCCACCGCCTGGCCGAGGAGGTTGTAGATCTGCGCGCCGTCGGCGGAGAGGACGACGAAGTCGCCGTCCTCCAGGTAGGAAATGCGGCGGGTGAGCGGCGCCAGCGCCAGCGCGTCGGAGCCGAGGAACATCTCGCCCTCGCCATAGCCGATGGCGAGCGGCGAGCCCTTGCGCGCGCCGATGATCAGGCCGTCGTGGCCGTTGAACAGGATGGCCAGCGCGAACGCGCCCTTGAGGCGCTGCAGGGCGTCCTGGGTCGCCTGCTTCGGGGTTTTGCCCGCGGCGATGCCCGCGGAGATGAGGTGCACCACCACCTCGGTATCGGTCTCGGATTCGAAGGCGTGGCCCTGCGCCTGAAGCTCTCGCCGCAGTTCCTGGAAGTTCTCGATGATGCCGTTGTGGACCAGGGCGACGGTGCCGTCGGAATGCGGGTGGGCGTTGGTCTCGTTGGGCACGCCGTGGGTCGCCCAGCGGGTGTGGCCGATGCCGGTGGCGCCGTGGATCGGGCGCTTTTCCACCGCGGCCTCGAGGTTGACGATCTTGCCTTCGGCGCGGCGGCGGTCGATGCCCTTGGCCGTCACCGTGGCGATGCCCGCGCTGTCGTAGCCGCGGTATTCCAGGCGCTTCAGCCCGTCCAGCAGGAACGGCGCGACTTCCGACTTTCCGATGATTCCGACGATACCGCACATACCCGATCGCTCCCCGGACCCCCCGGCCCGATGTTGTCTGGTCTCAGTTCTTCTTCGCCTTGGCCGCGCGCATCTTGTCGCGGAAGCGGGCAGCCCAGCCCGCCAGAGTCTTCTGCGGCGCGCGGGTGACCGCCAGCGCGTCATCGGGCACCGTGTGGGTGACCACCGAGCCCGCGCCGACGATGGCGCCGTCGCCCACCTTTACCGGCGCCACCAGCGAGGTGTTGGAGCCGATGAAGGCGCCTGCGCCGATATCGGTGAAACTCTTGTTGAAGCCGTCGTAGTTGCAGGTGATGGTGCCCGCGCCGACGTTGGCCCGCGCACCGACGCGCGCATCGCCGATGTAGGTGAGGTGGTTGACCTTGGCCCCTTCCTCGATGCGCGACTTCTTGATCTCGACGAAGTTGCCGATGTGCGCGCCCGGCCCGATCTCCGCGCCCGGGCGCAGCCGCGCATAGGGCCCGAGGATCGCGCCCGCGGCCACCTGCGCGTTCTCGAAGTGGCAGAAGCCCTTGATCGTCACGTTGTCGCCGATGGTGACACCGGGGCCGAACACCACGAAGGGGTCGATCGCGACGTCGCGGCCGAGCTG
>JBFWJB010000208.1:0-5490 GCA_050253435.1 Rhodospirillaceae bacterium | reverse complement strand
GAGGAAGAGGAAGACCATGCCGAGCACCGGGCCGGGCCGGGGCGCATCGACGAGGCGGACGAGGATTTCTCCGGCAAGCTGGCAGGACAGCAGCAGTGTGACGGCGCCGAGCATGACGGAACCTTCTCCAATAGAACCGGCGCGCCTCAAGCGGCGCGCCGGGAATGATGCAACTGCGGAAACCCTAGCCGATGGCGATCGGCGGGTCCAGGTCTTCGAAGCGTCCGGTCTCCGGCGCGCGGGCCAGCCACTCCTCGAGGATGGCGACGTGCTCGCTTTCTTCCTCGACGAACTCCTTGGCGAGGTCGGCCACGCCCTTGTCGCCCGAGGTCTCCATCACCGAGGCGTAGAAGGCGAGCGCCCCTTTCTCCCCCTTCAGCGCAAGGAGCAGGGCGTCGCGTTCGTTCATCGCGTAGTCGCTTTCGCCCGCGGGGGCGTTTTCCGGGCTGTCGTCGCCGGGCCACTGGTATTCCCAGGTTTTCAGGCGCGGCAGCTCAAGCCCGGCGGCGCGGCCCTCCGCCTCCGCCAGATGCAGGCGCGAATAGTGCGCCATCTTGCGGAAGAGACGGGCGACCGGGCTTTTGCCGTGGACTTCCAGCGCTTCCGCCATGGCGTCGTAGTTGACCGCGGAGTCCTCCTCCAGGCGGATCGCATGGGCGAGGAAGAGGGGAAGGGTGTCGATGCTCATAGCGCGAACTGCCTTTCCAGGTCGGAGATGCCGTCGTCGGAGCGGTGGCACGGCGTGTAGGACGGCTCCACCGACTTGAACAGCACGCCGAGGGAGTAGCCGTCGTCGTCCAGCAGGCGGCGGCGCGCCTCCAGCCGGTTGTTCGAGGTCTCGGCGAAGCCGTCGTGCACCCGGTCCTTCAGCGCCCGCATCTCCGGGCGGTAGGTGACGCACGGCGAAATCACCTGGATGAACGAAAAGCCGGGGTGTTCGATCGCCTCGACGATGTACTTGGTGAGGAGCTGCACCTTGCCGGAGAAGGCGCGCACCACGTGGCTTGCGCCTGCGGCGAGCGCGATGTCCAAGGGCTGGAACGGCGGCACGCCCGGCCCCTCGGGGGTGAGCTTGGATTCGGTCCAGTCCGCCTCGGTGGTCGGCGAGGCCTGGCCCTTGGTCATGCCATACACCGAGTTGTCCATGACGATGTAGGTGAGGTTGATGTTGCGGCGGCAGGCGTGCAGGAAGTGGTTGCCGCCGATGGAGAAGCCGTCGCCGTCGCCGCCCGCGCACAGCACCGTGAGGTCCGGACGGGCGAGCTTCAGCCCCTGGGCCACCGGCAGGGCGCGGCCGTGGATGCTGTGGAAGCCGTAGACCGAGGTGTAGGCCGGAATGCGCGATGAGCAGCCGATGCCGGAGATCAGGGCGACGTTCTCACGCGCCAGATGCAGCTCCGCCAGGGCCTTGGTGATCGCCGAGAGCACCGCGTAGTGGCCGCAGCCGGGGCACCACACCGGGGTGACGTCGGACTTGTAGTCCGCGGGCTCGAGGTCGGAGAGGGGAGGGATCTGGTTCATGACGTGGCTCCCTCTTTCAGGGACTCGATCGCCGCGACGATCTCCACCGGACGAATCGGCAGCGGACCGGGACGATACAGGGTTTCGACGACGGGCGGCAGGTCGTAGTGCCCGCGCAGGAAGTGAGCGAACTGCGCGCCGTGGTTCTGTTCGACGATCAGCACCTTGGTCGCGCCCTTCAGCGCCTCGGCCATGTTTTCGGGCTGCAGCGGCAGCACCACACGCACGCCGATCAGCCTTGCTGCGCCGTTCGCGCGGCGCACCGCCTCGCGCGCCGGTTCGGTGAGAGAGCCGAAGGCGATCACCGCCACCGGACCTTCGCCTTCGGTTTCCGCCCAGATGTCGTCGCAGTCCAGGGTTTCGAGCTTGCGCAGACGCTTGTCGAGCTGCGCCTGGTGGTCGGCCGCCTGGGTCGAGGGGGTGCCGCGCTCGTTGTGCGCCAGGCCGTCGGCGGTGTATTCGCCGCCTTTGACGCCGGGCACCGCCATCGGCGAGACGCCGTCGTTGGTCAGCGCATAGCGCTTGTAGGGTTCGCCGTTCGCCGGGGCGGCGATGCGGCGGTCCGCCGAGGGGCCGCCCTGCTGCGGCGGATCGACGATGGCGCGGGACTGGCCCATGTTCTGGTCGGAGAGCACGATCGCCGGGCATTGCGCGGCCTCTGCCGCGGCCACCGCCCATTGCACCGTGTCCATGCAGTCGGGGATCGAGGTCGGCGCGCAGACGATGTGCGGCGCATCGCCGTGCGGGCCGTAGACCGCGATGTTGAAGTCGCTCTGTTCCGACTTGGTGGGAATGCCGGTGGACGGGCCGCCGCGCTGCACATCGACCACGGTGACCGGAATCTCCGCGCCGATGCCCATGCCCAGGCCCTCGATCATCAGCGACAGGCCGGGACCGGAGGTGGCGGTGAGCGACGGAACGCCGCCGTAGGACGCGCCGATCGCCATGTTGATCGAACAGAGCTCGTCCTCGCACTGCACCAGCTCGCCGCCGATGCGGGCGAGGTTGGGAGCGAGCCATTCGAGGATTTCGGTGGAGGGCGTAATCGGGTAGGCCGCGACGAAGCGGATGCCGCCGCGCACCGCGCCGAGGCCGGCCGCCTCGTTGCCGGTGATCGACCAGCGGGGCTTGCCCTTGGCCGCCGGTTTCGGCCGCGGCGGCCAGGTCGATTCGGGCAGGTCGGCGGCCAGCGCCGCGCCGAGCTCGAGCCCGCGCATCGAAGAGGCGACGATCTCCTCGCCCTTGTCGCCGAGCGCTGCTTCGAGCTGCGGGCGCATGTCCTCGGGCGCAAGCGACAGCACGTGTGCCGCGACGCCGAGGCCGACCATGTTGGGCCGCACGCCGGGCGCCGACTTCGCCGCCGCCGACAGCGGCACTGCAACCTGGCGCGCGCCATAGCGGGCGATCGCCTCCGGCACGTCGCCGAGGTCGGGATCGAACAACACCACGCTGTCGGGCCGCAACGGCAGCTCGGCAGCGAATCGGGCGATATTGCCCCAGTCGAAGGCCAGCAGTACGTCGAAGGTGTCGCCGTGGCTGACCACTTGGGTCGTGCCGAAGCGCAACAGTGCGGCGGATTCGCCGCCGCGGATCTGCGGACCGAGGGAACGCCGCATCAGGCCGTACCAGCCGGCCATCGCCGCAGCGTCAACGAGAATCTGGCCGACCGTCATCACGCCGGCTCCGCCGGAGCCGGTCATGGCCAGGGAAAGTGTTTGTTCCGTCATGATTCTCCTGCCGTGGGGAGGTGCCGATAACGCAGCCGACCCTCCTCGTTTGTTCCGCCGCGGTGGGCGGCGGCGTTGCGTAAGCTCACGGTCTTGTCGCGCCGCGTTGCTCCCATGCCTTGGTTCAAATATTGATTCTAAACGGATTTGGACGAAAGTGTCCATGCGGGAATCGTCATGCTAACCATGAGTTTTTGGAATGACGCGAAACAGTCCTTCCGGTCTTCCGTTCGGCGCGAAAATCGTCTAGGGTCTGTGCGCTCGTGCAGTTTTTCCTACCCTTCGGGGTGGTAAAGCGGTAAAACGAGTAGGTCACCTTCAGTCTGCGGTCTCCGCATTACCCTGGATGTTCGTTATGGCTATGAAAATTACCGAGGACTGCGCCTTCTGCGGCTCCTGCGAAACCGAATGCCCCAACGGCGCGATCTCGTCCGGCAAGGATTCCTACGTCATCGACCCGAATCTGTGCACCGAATGCGTCGGCGCGCACGACGAGCCGCAGTGCGCGCTGGTCTGCCCGGGCGATGCTATCCAGCCCGATCCCGACCATGTCGAGACCCGCGAGGCCCTGCTCGCGAAATACCAGAAGATCCACGCCTGAACCGGACGGAACCGTCTGGTTCAGGGCACGGCAGCCGGGGCGTCGATCGGCTCCGCCGGGACGGTTGCCGCGTCTTCCGCGGGCTGCGGCGGCGTGCTCTCTGACGTCGCGGCGGCTTCCGTTGCCCGGGCTTTTTGTTCCTGGGCGCGGGTCGCGCTGACGTCGGCATTGTCGATCAGCGGCCCGCCGTGCGACGGCGTCTCGACGGCCGCCGTGGGCGGCGTTTGCGCCGCCTGTTCGTCCACCGCCGCCGGGGCTGCCGGAGACGGCGCTTCCGCCACCGGAGACGGCGTCTCCGCCGCGGGCTCGTCCGTTGCCGCGGGAGCCGCCGGTTTTTCCGTTTCCACCGCAACCGCGGGCGGAGCGGTGGCGGGCTTGGCCGGCTTCGCGGTTTCCACGGCGGGAGGCTTGGCCGCGGGCTCCGGAATATCGACCGAATAATCGACGACGACGCGGGCCTGGGGGCCGGCGATTACCAGCACCTTTTGCCCCAGGGGCAGGGGATTGGCCTCGCGCTGGGTGACCGACAGCAGCTCGCCGTTGGTCTTGCGGACGATGTATTCCCAGCCGGTGGTGTCGCCGGAGGCGTGTTCCACCGCCGCGCCGAGGATGCCGCCGACGGCGGTGCCTCCCACCGCGCCGAGCGCCGAGTTGATGCCCACCAGATCGGACTGGGCGCCGAGCACGCCGCCCGCGGCGCCGCCGGTGACCGTGCCGACCGTGCCGCTGGCGCTGATCATCACCTGGCGGAAGCCGATGACCACGCCGGTCTCGACCTTGTTCACCTGCTGGACGGCGTTGGTGGCATAGGTGTTGGGGGAATAGCTCGGCGTGCAGCCGAGCAGGCAGGCAAATCCGAGTGCGGATGCACCGAAGACGAGAGACCTCGGCAAGACAGATCATCCTAGCCAGAGTCGACCGGCGCCAATGCGGGATCGGGGCGGGCACGCCCGCCGGATATATAGTCGAGAAGATCGGGGGCGGGCAAGGGGCGCGGCGCGCGCCCCGGCCCGGTTTATTTGGCGAAGGGATCGCGCAGCAGGAAGCTCGGCGTGTGGTCGCCGAAGGCGAGCACGTCGTCGCCGTGGCGCATCTCCTCCACCTCGTCGGCGGGCTGCGGCGCGCGGCCGCGGCGGGAGGGGCGCTTCGCCGTGGCGCGGTCCGCCGCTTCCGGGCGTTCGGCGCGGGGCTTCGGCGCGGGCTTCTCGCGCGGTTCGGCGGCCTTTTCCCGCGGCTCCGCAGTCTTTTCCCGCGGTTCCGCCTTCTCGTGCGGTTCGGCCTTGGCGGCGCGGCCCTTGCCGCCGCGGCGTCCGCCGCGTCCGCCTTCGCGCTCCGCCAGGGGCAGAGGCGCGGCGCCGTCCAGGGAAATCTGCGGAATTTCCTTGCCGATCAGCTTCTGGATCGCCGCGACGTAGCGGGAATCCTCCGGCGTCGCGATGGTCAGCGCCCGGCCCTCGCGCCCGGCGCGGCCGGTGCGGCCGATGCGGTGCACGTAGTCTTCCGCATGGCTCGGCACGTCGAAGTTGAAGACGTGGGAGACGTCGGCGATGTCGAGGCCGCGCGCCGCCACGTCGGAACAGACGAGGAGCTTGATCTCGCCCTTGCGGAAGGCGTCCAGGGTCTCGGTGCGCGCCGACTGCG
>JBFWJB010000207.1:0-5494 GCA_050253435.1 Rhodospirillaceae bacterium | reverse complement strand
AAAACTACGCGGAGGGTCTCGGACCCTCCGCACCTCCACTAACTATTTCGCCGCGCAGCGGAAGAAAACATCTCCGTTGCCATCGCACGGGATTATGGCGCTTCGCGAAAGACTTAGGTTTTGGGGTCAAGGGGACCGAGTCCCCTTGCGGGTCCGGGCACGGAGAACGCCGAAGGCGTTCGTAGGGACGTTGCCGAAGGCAACGGTCCGAGGCGAAGCCGAGGATGAGGAAAATGCCTTGAGCATTTTCCGAACTGCAGCCCGGCCTGGTTTTATCCCTCAGTTCCCCTGCGCGAAGCGGGTCGGCGCGGGGGAGACGACGCGGGTACCGGTACGGGTGACTTCGCGCACCGCGAGCATGCGGTCGGCCTGGCCGTTGGAGTCGAGGCGGAAGGCGCCGTTGACGCCGATGAAGCCGCCGGGTGCGGTGAGGTAGCGCCACGGCGTGGCGCTTTGCCGAGAGAGGGCGGCGGCGAGCGCCACCATGTCGTAGGCGAGCGAGCCGAGCTGCGTCGGCGGGCGGCCGTAGGTTTCGGTATGGCGGTCGACGAAGCGTTCGTAGCCGACGCGCGAGGCGGCGGGGAACCACGCGCCGACCAGGGCGGGTTCGGTGCCCAGGGTTTCGTCCTGCCACAGCAGGGTTCCGAGGAATTTCACCTGGCCGGGGTCGACGTCGTAGAACTTGAGCAGCGAGATCGCCTGCCGCAGGGAGGTTCCGCCCATCGGCAGCAGCAGCGCGTCGAAGTCCACGTCGCCGAGGGTATCGAGTTTTTCCAGGCGCTTCAGGGCCTCGGCGGAGGCCGGGTCGGCTTCCGCGGTGTGGGCGAGCTTGGCCTTTTCCGCCTCGAGCGCGGCCTTGCGCCGGGCGTAGGAGGAAAGTTCCTTGATCACCGGGGAGAAGTTGACCTTGGCCGGGTCGAACACCGCGGTGCGCACCATCACGCCGCCGGCGCGGGCCACCGCATCCTGGGCGGCGGCGGCGGCGGCATGGCCGTAGGGGGTGGCGGGTGCGAGCACGGCGAAGCGGTGCGCACCCTGTTCCGCGGCGAAGGAGACGACGCGTTCCACCTGCGGGCGGATGAGGAATCCGGTGACGAAGACGTTGGCGGAAGTGGCCGCGGCGTCGGAGGAGAAGGACAGCACCGGGATTCCGGCGGACTGCGCCACCGCGGTGACGGCGGTGACGGAGTGGGAAAAGAGCGGCCCGATGAACAGCTCTGCGCCCTGGTCCTTGGCCGCTTCGGCGGCGTCGCGCGCGCCTTCGGCGGTGCCGCGGGTATCGTAGAACTGCAGGATCAGGCCGGGGTTGGCCACCTCGAACTGGGCGAGCAGTGCGGCGTCGCGCAGCGACTGCCCGGCGCTGGCGGCCTCGCCGGAAAGCGGCAGCAGCACGCCGACGCGGGTTTCCCGCACCGGAGCGGGCAGTGCGGCCTCGGGCGCGGCGGCGGGCGGCAGCGCGGCCTCCTGCGGCGGCGCGGCGGGTGGCCGTGAGGCGGGCGCGGTCTGCGCCGGTGCGCCGCCCGGACGCCCGGAAAGGTAAAGCGGCGTCTGCCCCTTGTCGCAGGCGGAGAGCGCCAGAAGCGCGGCGGCGAGCGCAAGCAGGCCGAGGCGGCGCGCTTTCCCCGCGACAGGGGGCCGCGCCGTCGTGTTATAACCGTTGCCGTGGATACCGTTCATCTGCCGTTCCGTCCGCATTGGAAGCCTTCGCCATGACGCGCGCGCCTTCGCCCGATCATCTCCCCGAACGATCCGCCGAGCCGCTCGCTCCCGCACTTTACATCACCGCGACGCCGATCGGAAACCGCGGCGACATCACCCTGCGCGCGCTCGATGCGCTTGCCCGCGCCGACCGGCTGCTTTGCGAGGACACGCGAGTGACCCGCAAGCTGTTGGGGATGTACGGGTTGTCGCGGCCGCTCATCGCCTATCACGATCACAACGCGGAGTCCATGCGGCCGAAGATCCTGGCATGGATCGCCGCCGGGGAGTCGGTGGTTCTGGTCTCCGACGCGGGCACGCCGTTGATCTCCGATCCCGGCTTCAAGCTGGCGCGGGATTGCCGCGCCGCGGGCCTGCCGGTCACCGCTTTGCCCGGCGCGTCGGCGGCGCTGGCGGCGCTGGCGGTGTGCGGCCTGCCCACCGACCGTTTCTTCTTCCTCGGCTTCCTGCCGCCGAAGAGCGCGGCGCGGCGCACCGAGCTGGCGGAGGTGGCGGGCCTGCGCGCCAGCCTGGTGGTCTATGAATCGCCGCGGCGGCTCGCCGCGCTGCTTGCCGATGCGGCGGCGGTGCTGCCGGGTCGGCAGGCGGCGGTGTGCCGCGAACTGACCAAGATGTTCGAGGAGGCGGTGACCGGCACGCTGGAAGAGCTGGCGCAACGCTATGCCGAGGCCGACCCGCCGAAGGGGGAGATCGTTCTGGTGATCGGCCCGCCCGGCGCGGTGGAAGCGTGGAGCGAGGAGGCGGTGGATGCGGCGCTCGATGCGGCGCTCGCCACCCAGTCGGTGAAGGACGCCGCCGCCGCGGTGGCCGCCGCCTCCGGCCTGCCGAAAAAGGCGGTCTACGCCCGCGCGCTGGCGCGGCGGGATGCGCGGTGAACCGCGCTACGGCCGGGCGCGCCGGGTATGCGCGCGGCAAATGGGCGGAAACCCTGGCCGCGTGGCTGCTGAGGGCGAAGGGATACCGCATCCTCGGCCGCCGCGTCGCGCCGCCGCGCGGCAGCGGCGCGGGCGAGATCGACATCGTGGCGCGGCGCGGCCGCACCCTCGCCTTCGTCGAGATCAAGGCGCGCCCTTCGGCGGAAGAAGGATTGCTTGCGGTTTCGCAACAACAGCAGCGCCGCCTCTTGCGCGCGGCGGTTTGGTTTACCAAAAATCAACCGAGGTATGCGATGTGCGATATCCGCTTCGACGTCGTCGTCGTTGCGCCGGGGCGGTGGCCTCTGCATCTGCCCGATGCCTGGCGCGGCGACTTTCTCTGAACGGAGTCCGGTGATGAAACGATCCCTTCCCCTTGCCGCGTGCGTGGCGCTTGCTGCGGCTTTCGGGCTTTCCGCCTGCTCGCCGTTCGGCGCGCTGGTGGGCGTCGGCGCTACCGTGGGCACCGCGGCGGTGGACGAGCGCGGCGTCTCCGGCACCGCCACCGACGTGCGCATCCGCACCGAAATCAACGCCGCCTGGGTGAAGCGCGACGCCTTCGGCTTTGCCGGGGTCGGCCTCTTGATCCACGAAGGGCAGGTGGTGCTCACCGGCACCGTGGCCGATGCGGCGCTGCATGCGGATGCGGTTTCGCTTGCGCGCGGCGTTTCCGGCGTGACCGAGGTCTACGACCACATCCGCGTCGATCCGGGCTCCGGGCTCGGCGACTATACCGAGGACTCGGGGATCGTCGGCTCGATGCGCAAGGGGATTATGCTCGACAAGAGCATCACCTCGCTCAACTACGACATCGACGCCTCCAACCACGTGCTCTACCTCATCGGCATCGCCCAGGACGCAGGGGAAAAGCAGCGGGTGCTGGCGCACGCGCGGGCGATCTCCGGCGTGCGGCAGGTGGTGGAGTATATCCGCGTCAAGACGCCGTAGTTTCGGCGGCGGTAGGCGCCGCTTCCACGCAGACGCGGTCGCGCCCGCCGCGCTTCGCCGCATAGAGCGCGGCGTCGGCGCGGGCGACCACCGCGGCCGTGGTGTCCCCCGGCGCGTGGGCGGAAACCCCGAAGCTCACGGTGATGCGCCCGGCCTCGGGAAAGTCGATCGCGGCGATGCGGCGGCGCAGCATGTCGGCGAGAACGGCGGCGGCCTCCGGCCGGGTGTGCACGCAAACGATGAGGAACTCCTCGCCGCCCCAGCGCCCGACCACGTCGGTGGTGCGCGTCGAGGCGCGCATCTCGGCGGCGACGATCTCCAGCACCCGGTCGCCGATGGGGTGGCCGAAGGTGTCGTTCACCGCCTTGAAGCGGTCGATGTCCGCCATGATCACCGAGAATCCGGTGCCGTAGCGCCGGGCGCGGCGCTCCTCGGAGGCGAGAACCTCCTCCAGCTTGTAGCGGTTGAACACCTGGGTCAGAGGGTCGGTGACCGAAAGGGTGTGCGCCTTGCGCAGCATTTCCGACTGGCGTTCCCACACGGTGAGGCAGGAGAGCGCGTTGGCCACGGCGCAGGCATAGGAAACCGCCTGCTTCTCCCAGGCCTCGGCAAGCGCCGCATCTGCGGGCAGCACCATCACGGCATGGCGGCGGCCCGCAGGCATGGTTTCATCGGGAAAGCAGAAAAGCAGCGCGGAAAGCCCGGGGAAGCCGGCGGCGAGGCCGGGCGCGATTTCGTTCAGGCGCGCGGACGGAATCGCCAGTGCGCCGGTTTCCCGCCCGCGGCCGCCGCGGTGCATTTCCGTCTTCAGGGCGGCCAGCCAGGGTTCCGGCGGCGCGGGCGGCGGCGGCTCGATGGCCACGTGCGCCGCGCCGGAGATCGCCTCCATCAGCAGCGTGAGATCGCGCAGGAATTCCGGCACGCGGCTGGACTTGGCGAGAAGCTCGGTCACCGCCGAAAAGGCGCGGGTCACGGTGTCGGTGGCGCGGTCGCGCTCCGCCTGGGCGTGTGCGCGGGAAACCGCACGGGCGAAGCCGGTGGTGGTCCAGATCTCGCAGGCATAGCCGCCGCCTTCTTCCTGCGGGCGCGGCTGCGCCATCAGGATTCCGCCGACGGTGTGCCCGGATTTGCCGCGCAGGGCGATGGGAAGAAACGGTGACGCGCCGGAACGGTCGAGGTCGCGGAAAAAAATAGGGGCTGAAGTAGCTAAGGCCTGAGATAAGGGCTAGAAAGCTACGATGTACGAGCGCCGCAGCAGACTGACACCGAGGCAACAAGGACGGCTGATCGAGTATTTCGTGGCCGGAGCGACGGCGCGCGCGGCAGCGGGCCTGCTAGGCATTCAGCCGAATACGGCGATCCGCTTTTTCATGAGGTTGCGGCAATTGATTGCCAGCAAGCTCCCCTCCTACGAACTGTCTGGCGAGGTGGAGGCTGACGAGAGTTATTTCGGCGGGGTGCGGAAGGGCAAGCGCGGCCGGGGTGCTGCCGGGAAAGTGGCGGTATTCGGCCTGTTGAAGCGCGGCGGCAAGGTCTATACGGCGATCATTCCGAACACCAAGACGGAGACGCTTCTCCCGATTATCAAGGAGCGGATCGAGCCCGACAGCATCGTCTACACGGATGCCCTGAGTGCCTACAACGCTCTGGACGTTTCGGACTTCCATCACATGCGGATCAACCACTCGCAGCTGTTCGCCGACCGGCAGAATCACATCAATGGGATCGAGAATTTCTGGAACCAGGCGAAGCGCCACCTGCGCCGTTTCAATGGGATCAAAGCGGATAATTTCTACTGGTTTCTAAAGGAGTGCGAGTGGCGCTTCAATGGCGGCTCACACAAACAGCTGCTAACCCAGCTTAAACGCTGGTATAAATCGACTAAGCATTAACCCTTAGCTGCTTCAGCCCCT
>JBFWJB010000206.1:0-5533 GCA_050253435.1 Rhodospirillaceae bacterium | reverse complement strand
AGGCCGGGGGGAGGCTGATGTGAACAACAACAGCGTCACGCCGCCGCCGCCGATGCCGCCGCCCGCCGCCCGTGCGGGCGCGGCGGCTGTGGTGATGCTGTCCTCGCCGCAGATCGCCGCCCTGCCGCGCGGCACGCCCGTGGAGGCGCGCATCCTGGCGGTGGCCGCCGACGGCGCGGCGCAGGTTTCCGCCACCTTGCCCGACGGCTCCACGGTGACCGCGGCGGCGCGGCTGCCGGTGCCCCTGCCCGAGGGGGCGGAACTGGTGCTGCGCACCGTGCAGGCGGCGGGCGAAGCCGCCACTCTGCGCCTCGCCACGGTGAACGGCCTGCCGCTTGCCCGCGTTCTCGCCGACCCGGCGTTCGCGCTCAAATCCGCCGCCTCCGCCGCCCCGGCGCAGGGCGCGGCGGCGGCGCAGGAGGCCTCCTCCGCCGCGGCGGTGAGCACCATCGGCGTCGGCCGCCCGGTGCCCGCCCTGGTGCTGCGCGGCGACGTGATGCAGGACGCCGCCGCGCCGGGCGCATCGCTGGCGCTGGCACCCGGCACCCGGTTGTCGGTGCGCCTGACCCAGATTTCCCTGCCCGAGACGGCCTCTCCCGCCGCGCCTGCGGGCGCGCCCGTGGTGCCCGGCGGCGCGCCCGCCGCCTCCGACGCGGCGGCGCGCTATGCGGCGATGGGACGCATCGGCCGCGCCGTTCCCGGCGTGCCGCCGCCCGCGGCGCCGGGGCTCGCCGCCCCCGCCGCGCCGCCGGCGCCCGGCGTGACCACAGGGGGCGTGTCCGCTGCGCAGACCCCCGCCGCGCCGGCTCCGGCCGCGCCCGGCCAACCGAATACTCCCGGCGCGCCGCCGTCCGCGACGCCGGGGGTTGGCGCCTCCGGCGCGCCGCTGCACCTCGGCGCGACGCCCGCGGGCGCGATTTCCGCCGCGGCGCGCCCGGCGCAGACGCCCGCCGCCGCGCCGAACCCCGAGACCGCGCCGTCCGCGGCCCCGGCGTCCGCCACCGCTGCGGCGACGCCGGGCGCCGGGCTGCCCGCGGCGCTTTCCGGCGTGGTGATCAGCCGCTCCGCCCTCGGCCAGCCGACCCTGCGCACCGAGGCCGGGTTCATCGCGCTCGACGTGCGCGCGCCCCTGCCCAACGGCACCCAGGTGCGCTTCGACGTGCTCTCCGCCCTGCCTGCGGAGGCGGTGACGCCACCCGCGCTGCCCGGCGCGGCGAGCCCGTGGACCACCCTCGACGCGCTGATGCAGACGCTTTCCCGCGCCGCGCCCGAGGCGGCGGCGGAACTCGCCGCGCGCCTGCCGCAGCCGGGGCCGCAGATGCTCGCCAACCTTGCCGCCGCAGTGGCGGCGGTGCGCGCGGGCAACGCCGAGACCTGGCTCGGCCTGCAGGAGGTCGTGCGCCGCGCCGACGACCGCGAGGCGGGCCGCGCCGGAAAACTCGCCGCGCGGCTCGCCGACGAGGTGCGCGACGGCGCGCAGGCGGCGCGCCGCCCGGCGGGGGAATGGCGCGCCTATGCGCTGCCCTTCGTCGTCGGCGGCGCGGTGGAGCGCATCCACATGCTGGTGCGCCGCGCCCCCGACCCCGAGGATGCGGAAGAGGGGGCGGCGCGGCGCAAGCGCGCACGGCGCGACGACACCCGCTTTCTCCTCGACATTTCTCTCTCGCGCCTCGGGCCGATGCAGATCGACGGCCTGGTCAGCACCGCCGCCAAGAGCCTGGACGTGATGATCCGCACCCATGCGGCGCTGCCCGCGCCGATGCCCGCGGAACTGCGCGGCCTGTTCATCGAGACGCTCGGCGCGGTGGGCTATGCCGGCAGCCTCGGCTTCGCGGTGACGCCGCGCTTCATCACGCCGGAGGACGCGGGCGACGCGCCGGGCGGCCCGGGACTGGTGGTCTGAAATGGCGAAGGGCGATTTCGATCCGAAGAACTATTACGGCATTCTCGGCGTGCCGCCGGAGGCCGACGCCGAGGCGATCAAGGTCGCCTTCCGCGCCCGCGCCAAGCGCCTGCACCCGGACCACAACGACCATCCCAACGCCGAGGCGCAGTTCCGCCTGCTCAACGAGGCCTACCACGTGCTCGGCGACCCGGAAAAGCGGCAGCGCTATCACGAGGCCTCCGTCCGCAGGAAGCCGCTGCCGAAATCCCCGCCTCCGCCTCCGCCGCCTCCGCCGCCGCCGCCACGGCAGGAGGAAGCGCCGCGCGAGCCGCCGCCGAAGGCGCGGCTCTTCTCCTGCCGCGCCTGCGGCACCCGCACCGCGCAGCCGCGCGTGGTGATCTTCCAGGAGGTCGGCGGCCGCCCGCTGCGCCCGACGCGGCGCAGCGTTTCCGGCGTGTTCTGCCCGCGCTGCGCGCAGGAGGCGGCGATCCGCGCCTCGCTGCACACCTGGGTGCGCGGCGTCACCGCCCTGCCGCAGGGGCCTCTCTGGGCGTTTCCCGCGCTGATCCGCAACCTGATGGGCGGCGAGATGCCGGTGGAGCCCAACGCGCGCATGCTGCTCTCCCAGGCCCGCGCCTTCCTCGGCCAGGGCGACGTGGAACTGGCGCGCGCCAGCATCGTGCAGGCGCTGCCGTTCGCCGCGCGCACCGCCTTCCGCCACGAGGCGGAAACCCTGCTCGCTTCCCTGGGCGGGATGCCGAAGAAGACCCTGAAGAGCCGCTGGCGGCGTTTCGGCCGCGCCTTCTGGGTGCAGGCCGCCCCGTTCGCCGCCGTGATGCTGATTTTGGCGCTGGCCATGGGCCTGTCGCTGCGCCGCGAGGCCGCGCCGCCGCCGCCGGAGGTCGCCTCGAAATCCCTGGTCGCGCTGCCGAGCGGCCCCAACACGCCGCTGCCCGGTTTCGTCACCCTGCGCGACGGTATCGCCCTGCGCGGCGGGCCGGGAGCGGGCACGCCGGTGCTGGCGCGCATCGCCAAGGGCACCAAGGTGACGATGATTGCGATCGTCCCCGGCGAGAACTGGGTGCGGGTGCGCCTGCCCGACGGCAAGGAGGGGTTCCTTCCCCTCGACGATTTGCAGTGATCGGAACCGCCACGAAAAAGCCCCGCCGAAGCGGGGCTTTTCTGCGTGCGCGGCGCGCTGCTTACCGCTTGATGCGGACCAGCTCGTCGAGCATTTCGTCGGAGGTGGTGATCACCTTGGCCGCGGCGGAATAGGCGCGCTGCGTGGTGATCATGTTGGTGAACTCGGTGCCGAGGTCCACCGTCGAGGCTTCCAGCGAGGCCGCGTTGATGGTGCCCGCGCCGCCGGACCCCGCGGTGCGCACCGTCGGCTGGCCGGAGGCGTCGGTCTCGATCCACATGTTGCCGGTGCGCGATTCCATGCCGTTGGCGTTGACGAAGGTGGCCAGCGGAATCTGCGCCACGGGGCGGGTTTCGCCGTTGTCGAAAAGCGCGGTGACGATGCCGTCGGAACCGATGGTGACGCCCGCGAAGTTGCCGAACTTTGCACCGTCCTGGGTGATGTAGTTGGGCGCGAAGTCGCCCGACAGGTGGGTCAGGCCGTCGGCGGTGGCGGTGTTGCCGAAGAACAGGTCGATGCGCAGATCGACGTTCTGGCCGTTCTTCACCGTCTCTTCCATGTCTTCGGCGCCGTTGGCCCACTCGATCTTGACGCTGTCGACGTTGAAGTACTTCGGCGTGCCGTCGGCGTTGAAGCGCACCGCCGGAACGATGTAGCCGTTTTCCGCGCCGGTGATGTTATTGAAGGTGAAGGTGTTCGCGATGCTGATCGAGCCGTTGGCGGCGGAGGTGTCGGTGGTGCCGACGTTCTGGCTGACCACGGTGTTGGTCATGCCCGTGGCGTTCAGCGTGATGGTGCTGCCGGACGACGACGGGTAGATGTTGAGGCTGCGGCCGGATGCGACGAAGCGTCCGGGTTCCGCCAAGTTCGCGTCGATCGCGGTCTTCAGCGCGGAGACGATGTCCGCCGGATCGCTGAGGCCGTTGATGTTCACCGGGATGCGGCCGGCGGTGTAGCTCGTGCCGGCGACGCTGGTCGCCGCGGTGTCGAACTCGAAGGTGGTGCCGTTGATGACGATGGTGTTGGTGTCCGCCGGGGCAGCCGAGAAATCGATGCGGCCGGTGTTTTTCAGCGCCGTATCGATTTCCGGAATGGTGTAGATGCCGGTCGGGATGCCGGTGGCGGAATTGGGGTTGCACTGCGACTGCAGGCAGGTGAGGCAGCCCGAGGCGTTGATCGTCACTTCGTCGCCCGCCGCCGACTGGATGAAGTCCATCTTCGCGCCGTTGGCGACGAAACGTCCGGAGTCGATGACGCGGCTGTCGATCGAGGTCTTCAGGTCGCCGACCACGTCGGCGATGCTGGTCGCCGTGGAGATGTCGACGCCGACCACGGTTTCGCCCGCGGCGGGGGTGTAGGTGGTGGCGCCGCCGTTGGTGAACTCGAAGACATAGGTGCGCGGCGGCACGGAGGAGGTGTCGTCGGTGACCTTGAGGTATTCGCCGTAGCTTGGGATGGTCGAGAACTCGATCTGGCCGCGCGCCGCGTAGACGTCTTCGGCGCCGGAATCGGTGGTCACCTCGCGGTTGCCGTAGGTGGTGATGGTGGCCGCGCCGGAGGGGATCTCCACGTCCACGCCCCACGAGTTGGACGACTGCTTGGTGTACTGCAGGTTGAGGTTGTGGTCGTTGCCGAGGCTGTCGTAGATCAGCACCGCCAGGCTGTGGCGGCCGCCCGCGCTGGCGTTGCCTGGGTCGAAGATCGGGTCGTCGGAGGGCAGGTTGGCGCCGACGCGGATGTTCTGGGTGGCGGTCGCCGTGCCGCCGATCTCGTTGAGGTTGATCGGCTTCAAGTTGCGGCTGTCGATGATGTTGTCGTTGACGTAGGTGGTGACGCCGTTGCTGTCCTGATAAGCCTTCATGTAGACGTTGTCGCCCACCGTCACCAGCGAGGCGGAGGTGCTGCCGTCGTAGGTGGAGAGCGGCCAGGCCTGCAGGTAGTAGCCCGAGACGTTGGTCAGGTAGCCCTGGTCGTCGAGCTTGAACGAGCCCGCGCGGGTATAGCCCCAGACGTTGCCCGAGCCGGGATTCGCCGCCTCGTTGACGATGAAGAAGCCGGAGCCGGAGATGCCGAGGTCGGTGGAGGAGCTGGTCGCCGACAAGAGGCCCTGGATGTCGATGTTGGCCCTGGGCTTCGGCTGCGCGCCGCCCGCTGAATAGGTGGTGAGCGAGGTCTGCTTGGTCACCAGGGTCTGGAAGTTCACCGTGGTGCCCTTGTAGCCGATGGTGTTGACGTTGGTGATGTTGTCGGCGATCGCGCCCATCGCGCTCGACTGCGCGGACAGGCCGGAAACGCCGGAGAAAAGTGCACCGTAGAGGCTCATGGTTCCGTCTCCTTAACTCTCCTTGCGCCGGGTGGGGCGTTCGGCCCCGCGGCACCGGGCGTGGTTTGCCGCGTCAGCCGGCGGTATCGGTTTCCGTCGTCGTGTCGGTGGTGGTCGAGGTGTCCGAGGTTTCGGTCCCGGAGGTGTCGCTGCCGGACGTATCGCTGCCGGAGGTGTCGGTTCC
>JBFWJB010000205.1:0-5556 GCA_050253435.1 Rhodospirillaceae bacterium | reverse complement strand
GGCGTGGATCAGCCCGCCGCGCTCCAGCTCGCCGAGAATGCCGAGGATGCCGCCGGCGCGGTGCACATCCTCCACATGCACCGTGGCGATGTTGGGGGCCACCTTGCACAGGCACGGCACGCGCCGCGACAGGCGGTCGATATCGGCCATGGAGAAGTCCACTTCCGCTTCCTGCGCCGCGGCCAGCAGGTGCAGCACGGTGTTGGTGGAGCCGCCCATGGCGATGTCGAGCGTCATCGCGTTCTCGAACGCCGCGAACGTGGCGATGGAGCGCGGCAGCACCGAGGCATCGTCCTTTTCGTACCAGCGGCGGCACATCTCGACGATGGTGCGGCCCGCGGCGAGGAACAGCTCCTTGCGGTCGGCATGGGTGGCGACCAGGGTGCCGTTGCCCGGCAGCGCAAGACCCAGCGCCTCGGCCAGGCAGTTCATCGAGTTGGCGGTGAACATGCCGGAGCACGAGCCGCAGGTCGGGCAGGACTGGCGTTCGTATTCCGCCACGTCCTCGTCGGTCATGCTGGAATCGGCGGCCTTGATCATCGCGTCGATCAGGTCGACGGCAATGGTTTCGCCCTTGATCGTCACTTTGCCCGCTTCCATCGGCCCGCCGGAAACGAAGATCGTCGGAATGTTGAGGCGCAGCGAGGCCATCAGCATGCCGGGGGTGATCTTGTCGCAGTTGGAAATGCACACCAGCGCGTCGGCGGTGTGGGCGTTGCACATGTACTCCACCGAGTCCGCGATGAGGTCGCGCGACGGCAGCGAATAGAGCATGCCCCCGTGCCCCATGGCGATGCCGTCATCGACGGCGATGGTGTTGAATTCCTTGGCTACGCCGCCGGCCTTCTCGATCTCGCGGGCGACCATCTGCCCCATGTCCTTGAGGTGCACGTGGCCGGGTACGAACTGGGTGAAGGAGTTGGCGATGGCGATGATCGGCTTGCCGAAGTCCCCGTCCTTCATGCCTGTGGCGCGCCACAGGCCGCGGGCGCCGGCCATGTTGCGGCCGTGGGTGGAGGTGCGAGAACGATAAGCGGGCATGACGGTGTCCTCAATTGAACGGAACGGAAAAAGCCGCGCGGCGCGGAGGGAACCCCCCGCGCCCCTTAATACGGATGTACGCCCGAAGCGCCGCAGACGTCAACGCCGCAGGGCGTCTCACATGTGATTCGGCAGATAGGTGACGATCCCCGGGAAGATCATGATGATCCCCACCGCCACCACCATCAGCAGGAAGAAGGGTATGGCGGTCTTGGCGATGTAGAGGATGTCGCGGTTGGTCAACCCCTGCAGCACGAAGAGGTTGAACCCCACCGGCGGGGTGATCTGCGCCATCTCCACCACCAGCACGATGAAGATGCCGAACCACACGGTGTCGATGCCCGCGGCCTCGATCATCGGCTGGATGATCGAAGTGGTGAGCACCACCACCGAGATGCCGTCGAGGAAGCACCCCATGATGATGAAGAACACCATCAGCGCGGCGAGGAGGGCATAGGTGGAGAGGTGGAAAGAGGCGATCCACCGCGCCAGCCCGGCGGGAATGCCGGTAAAGCCCATCGCCATGGTGAGGAACGAGGCCCCGGCGAGGATGAAGGCGATCATGCACGAGGTGCGGGTGGCGCTCATCAGGCCGTCGACGAAGGTGGCCTTGTTGAGGTCCCCGGTGAACCACGAGAGGCACAGCGACAAAAACACCCCGACCGCCGCGGCGTCGGTGGGCGAGGCCATGCCGGAATAGATCGAGCCGATCACTCCGCCGATCAGGCAGACCACCGGGCCCAGGCGCTTCAGGCTGTTGAGGCGGTCGCGCCAGGTGTAGGTCTCGGTGAGCGTCGGGATCTCGTGGGGGCACAGCCATGCGCGGATCATCACGTAGCCCATGAACAGGCTCATCAGCAACAGGCCGGGCAGCACGCCCGCGACGAACAGCCGGGCGATCGACTGGTCGGTGGCGATGCCGTAGACGATAAGGATGATCGACGGCGGAATCAGCAGGCCGAGAGTGGCGGAGCCCGCCAGCGTGCCCATCACCATGCGCTCCGCATAGCCGCGGCGCAAAAGCTCGGGGATCGACATCTTGCCGATGGTCACCGCAGTGGCCGCCGAGGAGCCGGAAACCGCGGCGAAGATGCCGCAACCGATGATGTTGACGTGCAAGAGCCGCCCGGGCAGGCGGGTCATCCACGGCACCAGTCCTTCGAACATGTCGTCGGAAAGCCGCGATCGGAAGAGAATCTCCCCCATCCAGATGAACATCGGCAGCGAGGCGAGCGACCACAGGTTGGAGGACCCCCAGATCGCGGTGGCGAGCAGCGGCCCGGCAGGCGAGGTGGTGAAGGCGTACATGCCGAGCAGCCCGACGCCCAAAAGCGCCAGAGCCACCCACACGCCGCAGGCGAGCAGCAGGAACATGAAGCCCAGCAGGATGAGGCCGGGAATAACGCTACCTTCCATTTTACTCGCCCCCTCCGCCGAGTTCGCAGGCCGTGTCGCGGCCGTCCAGGATCAGGCGCACCGCGCTGTCGACCATGGCGATGGCGAGCACCGCGGCGCCGACGACGATGGGAATCTGCGGAATCCACAGCGGCACCGCGAGCAGTCCGGCGGACTGGTCGCCGAATTCGTAGCTGTCCATCACCAGTTCCAGCGTGTACCAGGCGAGATAGGCGCTCACCACCGCGCCGATCAGGCAGACCAGCACCGACATCGCCACCTGCACCCGCCGGGGCATGTGCATCAGCACCAGGGTGACGCGGATGTGGGAGCCGTGGCGCAGGGCATAGGGCAGCGCGAGAAAGGACGACGCGGCAAGAAAGAACCCGGCGAGATCGGCATAGGACGGCACCACCAGGCCGACGGCGTCGCCGGCGAACAGGCTGACCACGAAGTCCAGCGCATTGGCCCCGACCTGCAACAGAACGATGACGAAGATCGCCATCAGAAACACCGCCGCGGCGATGCCGCTTGCGGTATACAAACGATCGAGCAGCCTGCGCATGACAATCCTTGGAAACGTCGGGAGGGCGCGCCCGTACGGAGCCCCCTCTCCATCAAAAGGCAAACGAAGGGGGAGCCGGGCGCGCCGGCTCCCCCGAAGCGAGATGTCTTACATCTTGTTGTAGGCGTCGAGGATCGCCTTGGCTTCGGCGCCGCCCTGCTTCAGCCAGTCGGCGACGATGACCTTGCCCGCGGCCTTGAACGCGGCCTTCAGCGCCTCGGAGGGCTTCTGCACGACCATGCCGTTGTCCTTGAGGATCTTGGTCTTGGCGACGGTTTCCGCCTTGCTCATGTCCCAGCCGCGCTTTTCGGCGGCGGCGGCGGCCTTCAGCACCGCGGCCTGATCCTTCTTCGGCAGCGCGTCGAACGCCTTGACGTTGACGGCGATGACGTTCTTCGGCAGCCAGGCCTGGACGTCATAGTAATACTTCACGAAGTCCCACGCCTTGGAGGAGGCGCCGGTGGCCGGAGAGGTCATCATCGCGGCGACCTGGCCGGTGGCGAAGGCCTGCGGAATGTCCGGCACTTCCACCTGGGTCGGCACCATGCCGAGCTCGCGGGCGAGCTTCTGCTGCAGCGCGTTGTAGGCGCGCATCTTCAGGCCCTTGAGGTCGCCGGGGGTGGTGGCGTCGAACTTGGTGTAGAAGCCCTGCGGCGGCCACGCGACGGAATAGAGAATCTTGATGCGCTGCTTGGCCAGCAGCTTCTCGATCACCGGGCGGGAGGCCTTCCACAGCTTTTCCGCCTGGTCGTAGTCGGTGGCGAGGAACGGCAGGGAGTCCACGCCGAACACCGGGTTCTCGTTGGTCAGCAGGGAGAGGAAGAACTCGCCGATCGGCACCTGATTGCTGCGGATCGCGTTCTTGATCTCCGGGTGCTTCACCAGCGAACCGGCGCTGTGCACCACGATCTTCAGATCGCCGCCGGTGGCGTCTTCCACGTCCTTGGCGAACTTGCGCACGTTGATGGTGTGGAAATCGGCCTCGGCATACGGGGTCGGCATGTTCCAGACGATTTCAGCCTGCGCCGGAACAGCGCCCAGCAGCGAGGCGGCGACCGCCGTCAACGCCAGATTCTTGAGTGAAGGCATGCTGTGGTCTCCCTGTTTTTGATTCGCACTCTGCCGCGAGAAAAGAAGGGCACATTTTAATCATCCCCCGGCAAACCGCCAGCCCCTGATGAAGAAAGAGGCACCCCAGACGGCGGAACGCCGGGTTCACGCCGGACTCTGCGCCAAATTTTTATCTCTGCGACGTGTCAACCGCAAAAAGATTCATAGGGCAGTAAGAAAAATAATGGCGACTCGCTGCACGGCGCCGCGGCGCAGCATCCGGATTACTTATCGCATTCTATAAAAACCCATTATGCATACCGTACTGCTCTGCCGCAGATTGCCGCGAGACAATCCGGCGCGGCCGTGTTATGCGAAGGATCATGCTTTGCTACGACCTCACCCACTGGACCACATTCTTCGCCGCGGCTTTCGCCCTCAGCCTCGCGCCGGGGCCGGACCTTACCCTGATCGTCGCCCACACCGTGCGCGGCGGACGGCGCAGCGGCTTTGCCGCGATGACCGGAATCTGGGTGGGCGCGCTCGGCCACGTGATGCTTGCCGCTCTCGGGTTGTCGGCCATCCTCGCCGCCTCGGCCACCGCCTTCGCTGTGATCAAGTGGGCGGGTGCGGCCTATCTGGTGTGGATGGGCCTGCGCACGCTGTTCGGCCCGGGTGCCCTGCCCGCGCAGCAAGGGGCGCACGCCGCCGGGGTGTGGCGGATCTTCCGCCAGGGGGTGCTCACCGACCTCCTCAACCCCAAGGTGGCGATCTTCTTCCTCGCCTTTCTGCCGCAGTTCGTGGTGCCCGGCGCCGGGCCGGTGTGGCTGCAGCTGGCGCTGCACGGCGTGCTGGTGATCTTCACCGCAGTGGTGGTGGAGCCGCCGCTGATTCTCCTCGGCGACCGGCTGGCGGGCGGCCTGCGCCGCCACGCCCGCGCCGCGCGCTGGCTCGACCGCGGCATCGGCGGCGTGCTGGTGAGCCTGGGCGTCAAGCTCGCGCTGATCGAGCGCTGACCAGCACCAGCACCAGCGCCCCCAGCACCGACTTGAGGAACGCGCCGACGAGGAACGGCAGCACCCCTTTCAGCAACGCCTTTTCCAGCCCTATGGCGGAGCCGAGCCACGCCGCGCCGAACAGCAGGCAGATCGCGTTGGAAAGCACCATCAGCGCCAGCAGGCGGAGAAAATGCCCGCGGTCCCAGCCGCGCTCCACCAGCCAGCCCACGGCGATCGCAGCAAGGGGAAAGGCGAACAGATAGCCCGCGGTCGGCCCCAGGAACTTCTGCAGCCCGGCACCCGCGCCGGAAAACACCGGCAACCCGGCGGCCCCGGCAATCAGCCACGCAACCACGCAGGCGCCGCCCAGCCGCCAGCCGTAAAGCGCGCCGACCAGCGACACCGCCAGCGTCTGCAAGGTCACCGGCACCGGCCCCACGGGACTGGCGGCGCGCGACGACAGCGCCAGCACCACCACGCCCACAAGCAGCAATCCGCCCTGTACCG
>JBFWJB010000204.1:0-5561 GCA_050253435.1 Rhodospirillaceae bacterium | reverse complement strand
GAGGAAAGGGCGGCGGGTCCGGCGTGGCTGGCCACGGTGCTCACCATCTTCCCCGGCATGTTCCCCGGGCCCGTGGGGTTTTCGCTGGCGGGCCGCGCGCTCGAGCGCGGGATCTGGGAGCTGGCGGCGCATAACCTGCGCGACCACGCCCTGGATCGCCACGGCACCGTGGACGACACGCCGTTCGGCGGCGGGCCGGGCATGGTGATGCGCCCCGACGTGCTGGATCTTGCGATCCGCGCGGCGCGGGAGCAGGCGGGAGACCGCGCCGGGCCCCTGGTGTACTTCACGCCGCGCGGGCGGCGCCTGGACCAGAAACGGGTCCGGGAGCTGGCCGCGGGGCCGGGCGCGACGCTGTTGTGCGGACGCTTCGAGGGCGTCGACGAGCGTCTGCTGGAGGCCCACGAAGTCGAGGAGATCAGCCTCGGCGACTTCGTGCTCTCCGGCGGCGAGCTGCCGGCCCTGGTGTTGCTGGATGCGGTGGTGCGGCTGCTGCCCGGGGTTCTGGGCGCCGCCGAATCGCTGGCGGAGGAGAGTTTCGAGCGCGGACTGCTGGAATATCCCCAGTACACGCGCCCGCAAGTTTGGGCCGGAAGGCCCGTGCCGGATGTGCTGAATTCCGGCCATCACGCCGAGATCGCGGCGTGGCGGCGGATGCAGGCGGAGAAAGTCACACGGAACAGGCGACCCGATCTTTGGGAAGCCTATCAGGCGTCCCAGGGACGTAAGGAAGAGGAATAGGTCATGAACATCATCGAAACGCTGGAAGCCGAACAGATCGCGAAGCTTCTGGAAAACCGCGACGTCCCGGACTTCAAGCCGGGCGACACCCTGCGCGTCCACACCAAGGTGGTGGAAGGCACGCGCGAGCGTATCCAGGTCTACGAGGGCCTGTGCATCGCGCGCCGCAACGCGGGCTTGAACTCGTCGTTCACCGTCCGCAAGATTTCCTTCGGCGAGGGCGTGGAGCGCGTCTTCCCGCTCTATTCGCCGAACGTGGCGAAGATCGAAGTCACCCGTATCGGCAAGGTGCGCCGGGCGAAGCTCTATTACCTGCGCGCCCTGCGCGGCCGCGCCGCCCGCATCTCCGAAGACAAGGCGGCGATGCTCAAGGCGCGCGCCCGCGCCTCCGAGACTCCGGACGCCAAGGCGTAAGACCTTCGCTTCCGCGTCCCTGCGCTTCCGCTCCGGCCGGGCCTCCGCGCGAGGCCCCGGCCGGGCGGGGCGGGTTTGGATATGCGGCGCGTTTCGCGCCGCGTCGTGTCCTGTCGGGCGAGGCGCAAGCCGCAAGCCCGTGCAAGGGAGCCTGAAATGACCGCACCGCGTACGCTGTTCGACAAAATCTGGGAAAGCCACCTGGTGGATCGCCAGGAGGACGGCACCTGCCTGATCTATATCGACCGCCACCTCGTGCACGAGGTCACCAGCCCGCAGGCCTTCGAGGGTCTCGCCATGGCCGGGCGTTCCGTGCACCGTCCCGAACAGACCCTCGCGGTGGCCGACCATAACGTGCCCACGACCGACCGCTCCAAGGGCATCACCGAGCCGGAATCCCGCCTCCAGGTGGACACCCTGGAGGCCAACGGCAAAAAGTTCGGCATCCGGGTGTTCGGCATGGCCGACGAGCGCCAGGGCATCGTTCACATCGTCGGGCCGGAGCAGGGCTTCACCCTGCCGGGCATGACCATCGTCTGCGGCGATTCCCATACCGCCACCCACGGCGCTTTCGGCGCGCTCGCCTTCGGCATCGGCACCTCGGAGGTCGAGCACGTGCTCGCCACCCAGACCCTGGTCCAGGCCCCGGCCAAGAACATGCGCGTCCGCGTCGAGGGCAAGCTGCCCCAGGGCGCGACCGCCAAGGACATCGTGCTGAAGATCATCGGCACCATCGGCACCGCGGGCGGCACCGGCTACGTCATCGAGTACGCGGGCGAGGCGATCCGCAACCTCTCGATGGAAGGCCGGATGACCATCTGCAACATGACCATCGAAGGCGGCGCGCGCGCCGGCCTGGTCGCCCCGGACGAAACCACCTTCGCCTACGTCAAGGGCCGCCCGATGGCGCCCAAGGGCGCGGACTGGGATAAGGCGGTCGCCTACTGGAAGACGCTCACCACCGACGAAGGCGCGCACTTCGACGCCGAGATCGTCATCGACGCGGCGGAGATCGTTCCCCAGGTCACCTGGGGAACCAGCCCCGAGGACGTGGTGCCGATCACCGGCTCGGTGCCCAACCCGGACGACGCGCCCGACGAGGCCAAGGCCAAGGCGATGCGCCGTTCGCTCGAGTACATGGGTCTCACCGCCGGGCAGAAGATCGAGGACATCAAGATCGACCGGGTGTTCATCGGCTCCTGCACCAACGGCCGCATCGAAGACCTGCGCGCCGCCGCCGCGGTGGCCAAGGGCCGCAGCGTCGCCGCCACGGTCAAGGCGATGGTGGTGCCCGGCTCCGGCCTGGTGAAGAAGCAGGCGGAGGCCGAGGGCCTGGACAAGGTCTTCCTCGCCGCGGGCTTCGAATGGCGCGAGCCCGGCTGCTCGATGTGCCTGGCGATGAACGCCGACAAGCTGGAGCCCGGCGAACGCTGCGCCTCCACCTCGAACCGCAATTTCGAGGGCCGCCAGGGCCGCGGCGGGCGCACCCATCTGGTCAGCCCGGAAATCGCGGCGGCGTCCGCGATCACCGGCCACCTGACCGACGTGCGCACCTTTCAGGACTGAGCGGAGGAACCCGAGATGGACAAGTTCGAAACCCTGACCGGCGTCGCCGCGCCCCTGCCGATGATCAACGTCGATACCGACATGATCATCCCCAAGCAGTTCCTCAAAACCATCAAGCGCACCGGGCTCGGCAAAAGTCTCTTCTTCGAGATGCGCTACGACGATGCGGGCAAGGAAGTGCCGGACTTCGTGCTCAACAAGCCCGCCTACCGCGCCGCGAAGATCCTCATCGCCGGGGCCAACTTCGGTTGCGGCTCCTCGCGCGAGCATGCGCCGTGGTCGATCCTCGACTTCGGCATCCGCTGCGTCATCGCGCCCAGCTTCGCCGACATCTTCTACAACAATTCGTTCAAGAACGGCATCCTGCCGATCAAGCTGCCGCAGGAGGTCTGCGACAAGCTGATGAAGGCGGCGGAAAACGGCGCCAACGCCACCTTCACCATCGACCTCGCCGCGCAGGAAATCACCATGCCCGACGGCGGCAAGGTCGCCTTCGAGATCGATTCCTTCCGCCGCCACTGCCTGCTCAACGGCCTCGACGACATCGGCCTGACGATGCAGAAGAAGGCCAAGGTGGACTCCTACGAATCCGCCCGCAAGGCGGCCCAGCCCTGGGTGTAGGGGAAAAACCAAAACTTCGCGGAGGGACTCGGTCCCTCCGCACCTCCCCTAAGTTTTTTTGCCGCGCAGCGGCTATACAACCGTCACGCCGCGTGATGGTCTTGTCGCGCTGCGCGCAAAAACCAAAACCTATGGGGTCCGGGGACCGAGTCCCCGGCGGGTCCAGGGCGGAGCCCTGGCCTATTTTTTCTTCTGGCGTTTTCGCGGCGGGACGGAATAATCCGTACCCTCTCCTGCGGTTTGCGAGCGAAAGGTTTCGAGACATGACGGCGAAGAAGAAGGTAATGCTGCTGCCCGGCGACGGGATCGGCCAGGAAGTGATGGCGCAGGTGGTGCGCGTCGTCGAGTGGATGGACGCTGCGGGTCTGGCGTCGTTCGACCTCACCACCGGGCTGATCGGCGGCGCTTCGATCGACGCCTACGGCGTGCCCTTGACCGACGAGACTGTGGCCGACTGCCTGGCCTGCGATGCGGTTCTGATGGGCGCGGTCGGCGGCCCGAAGTGGGACGACGTGCCCTTCGACAAGAAGCCGGAGCGCGGCCTTTTGCGCATCCGCAAGGACATGGGCCTGTTCGCCAACCTGCGCCCGGCGCTGGTCTTCCCCGAGTTGGCCGCGGCCTCGACGCTGAAGCCCGAGGTGGTGGCGGGCCTCGACATCCTGATCGTGCGCGAGCTCATCGGCGGCATCTATTTCGGCCAGCCGCGCGGCATCGAGACGCTCCCCAACGGCGACCGCAAGGGCTTCAACACCCTGGTCTACACCACGCCGGAGATCCGCCGCATCGGTCAGGTGGCCTTCGACCTCGCGATGAAGCGCGGCAAGAAGGTGACCTCGGTGGACAAGGCCAACGTGCTGGAATCCACCGTGCTGTGGCGCGAGGAGATGGAAGTGGTGGCCAAGGGCTACCCGGAAGTGGCGCTCTCCCACCTTTATGTGGACAACGCCTCGATGCAGCTGGTGCGCAACCCCAAGCAGTTCGACGTGATGGTCACCACCAACATGTTCGGCGACATTCTGTCCGACTGCGCGGCGATGCTCACCGGTTCGCTCGGCATGCTGCCCTCGGCCTCCCTCGGCGCGGCGGATGCGAAGACCGGCAAGCGCAACGCGCTCTATGAGCCGGTGCACGGCTCCGCGCCCGACATCGCGGGCAAGAACCTGGCCAATCCGCTGGCGATGTTCCTGTCGCTGGCGATGATGCTGCGCTATTCCTTCGACCTCGACTCCGTGGCCGACCGCCTGGAGAACGCGGTCAAGGCGACGCTCGCGGAAGGGGTGCGCACCGGCGATATCATGCAGGAAGGCGCGACCCGCGTCGGCACCAGTGGCATGGGCGACGCGGTTTTGAGGCATTTGGCGGGCTGACGCGTCGTTTTTGTTGCACTGCCTGCCGGTTCAGGTAGGCTTTTCGCCAAACCGGGAAAGGCTCTGGGAGGAGCCTTTCCTCCCTCATGCCTTCAAACCAAAGAACGGACATCGAAATGGGCTACAAGGTTGCAGTCGTCGGCGCGACGGGAAACGTCGGTCGCGAGATGCTGAACACACTGGCGGAACGCAACTTTCCGGCGGATGAGGTTTTTGCCGTGGCGTCGAAGCGCTCGGCGGGGACCGAAATCTCCTTCGGCGAGAAAACCGTGCTGAAAGTGAAAGACCTTGAGACCTTCGATTTCACCGGCATCGACATCGCCCTGTCGTCGCCGGGCGCCTCGGTTTCCAAGGTGTTCGCGCCGCGCGCAGGCGCGCAGGGCTGCGTGGTGGTCGACAACACGTCCTACTTCCGCATGGAGCCGGACGTGCCGCTGGTGGTGCCGGAGGTCAATCCGGGCGCGATCGCGGGCTACACCAAGCGCCACATCATCTCCAACCCCAACTGCTCCACCATCCAGATGCTGGTGGCGCTGAAGCCGCTGCACGACGCCTTCAAGATCAAGCGCATCGTCGTTTCCACCTACCAGTCCACCTCGGGCGCGGGCAAGGCGGCGATGGACGAGCTGTTCGATCAGACGCGCGGCATCTACATGAACGAGCCGATCAGCAAAACGCAGAACAAGTTCACCAAGCAGATCGCCTTCAACGCCATCCCGCACATCGACGTCTTCATGGACGGCGGAGAGACCAAGGAAGAGTGGAAGATGGTGGTCGAGACCGCGAAGATTCTCGACCCGGCGATCGCGGTGCACGCCAACTGCTGCCGCATCCCGGCCTTCATCGGTCACG
>JBFWJB010000203.1:0-5577 GCA_050253435.1 Rhodospirillaceae bacterium | reverse complement strand
GGCGTGGCAGCTGCTGTTCGTTCTCGGCGCGCTCACCGCGCTGCGGCCGGAGATTCCCGCCCGCATCGCCGCCTCGCGGCGGTGGCTCGACATTCCCGTGGCGGCGTTCCTCGCCTTTGCCCTGGTCGTGGTGCTCGGCTGGAAGTTCCCCGCCGTCGAGCGGTTGCTGCCGCAGCACCTGCTGACCTGGATGTACCCGATCGACAAGACGGCGCTCGACCCGCTGCGCCTCATCCATTTCCTGTGCGTCGCCTACGCCGCGGCGCGCTTCATCGCGCCGGAAAGCCCGGTCACCCGCCTGCCGCCGCTGCGGCCCCTGGTGGTGTGCGGCCGCCATTCCCTGGAAATCTTCTGCCTCGGCACCCTGCTCTCCCTCTCCGCGATGATTCTCCTCGGAGAGGCCAGGGACAGCCTCGTCCTCCAATTGGCGGCGGCGGCGACGGGAATTGCGGTGATGATCGGAGCCGCAGGCTGTCTCGATTGGTATCAGCGCCGGGAGAAGGACCTGTCGGCGGCCCGCAGGGGAGGAAACGCATGACGCACGCCCGGCGCACCCTGGTTCTCGCCGCGCTCTGCGCGCTTCTGTCCACCGCGGCGAAGGCCGAGGGCAGCCGCTTCGGCCGATGCGCGGCGCCGCCGGACTCGGTGGCGGACATCTTCCCCCTGCCCCGCACCGCCAAGGCCCTCGCGGCGGGCGGACCGGTGCGCATCGTGGCGATCGGCTCCACCTCGTCCACCGGGCGGGGGGCTTCGTCGCGGGACAAATCCTATGTCCGGCTTCTCTCCGCCGAGCTGGCGCGCGCCTGGGCGCCGCGCCGCGTCGAGGTGATCGACAAGGCGGCGGAGAGGCAGACCGCGGCGATGATGGCCGCCGCCGCCGTGCCCGAGGCGGTGCGCCTCGCCCCGGCGCTGGTGGTGTGGGAGACCGGCACCACCGATTCGATCCGCCGGCTCGACCCCACCGATTTCGGCGACGCGCTGGAAACCGGCATCGCGGCGCTGCGCGCGGCGGGGGCCGACGTGGTGCTGGTGACGCCGCAGTTCAGCCCCGCCACCGCGACGCTGATCAACTTCGAGGACTATCGCGAAATCATGCTGCGCGCCGCCACCGCGCAGGCGGCCACGGTGCTGCGCCGCGGCGAGATCATGCGCCAATTGTTCGAATCCGGAGAGTTCGCCATCGAAAGAGGCGGCGACCCCAAGGCCGCCACCGCGGCTGTGGACGGCCTCAACGCCTGCCTCGCCCGCCTTCTCGCCGACACCATCCGGCGCGGCGCGGCCACGCCTTAATGCTGCGGGGGCAGCGGCTTGCCGGTGATCCCCTCGGCCAGCAGCAGCGCCAGGCAGTGGTAGCCGAGGTCGGTCATGTGCAGGCGGTCCGGCCCGACGGCGCGGCCGGGAAAGCTCTTCGACGCCGCCCACGCCTCCATGATGCGGTGGCGCGGCATCAGCGCCACGCCGCCGCGCTCCGCCGCGGCGCGCACCCCGGCGATAATCGCCGCGGCCTCGGGCCGGGCATCCACCTCCGGCGCTTTCTGCGGATCCATCAAAATCACGTCCATGCCCGCTTCGCGCAGGCGCCGCACCTCGGCGTCGAGCATCGCGTCGAAGCGCGCGGGCGGCATTGCGCGCAGCGCCGCGTTGCTGCCGACCTGCCAGATCACCAGGTCGGGCTTCGCCGCCACCACGTCGCGGGCGAGGCGCGCGCGCATATCCGCGATGGTCTGCCCGCCGATGCCGTGGTTGATCACCCGCGCCTTCACTCCGGCGCGGCGGCGCAGCAGGCTTTCCAACTGCGCCGGATAGGCAAAGCCCGGCGCGCTGGCGCCGGAACCCTGGGTGGACGACGAGCCGAAGGCGACGATGGTCAGGGGCTCCGCCGCCGCCAGACGGCCGCGGGTGCGGACCAGGGTGTCGGCATGCTCCACCGCCGTCAGCGGCACCCGGCACGCCGCATCGGGCCAGGAAGCGGCCCAGGCGCCCCCCGCGGGCAGGCAGGCCGCCGCCAGCAGGCACAACGCTCCACGCGAAACCATTCCCCCTGCCCCCTCCGCAACGCTTCCGCCGCAGCATAGCAGAAAGCCGAAGCGCCCCCATAGGCGGCAATCCGCCGGAAACCGCGCCCCCCACGCAAAAATTTGCTTGATCGCCGCGCTGCCGACCGTATAGTTGCGCCCTCCCGTGCTCGCACGGACTCTGCGGCCGGATGGCAGAGTGGTTATGCAGAGGACTGCAAATCCTCGTACGTCGGTTCAATTCCGGCTCCGGCCTCCATCACACCGCGCCTTCCGGCGCGGTTTTTTCTTGGCTTGCAAACCACCCGGCGATCGCCTAGTAACATTAGAATTATCTAATTTTACAGGAACCGCCTCCATGTCCGCCGCTTCCTCCGCCCCTGCAGAAGGCCGCTCCGGCGCCTGGCTCGAACACGTTCCCGCGCCGCTTTTCGCCGTGGTCATGGGGGTGTGCGGCCTCGGCCTCGCCTGGCGCAAGGCGCACGCCGTCCTCCATGTGCCCGCCCACGTCAGCAACGCCGCGCTGATCGCCGCCGCCGCGGTGTTTCTCGCGCTCACCGCGCTCTATGCCGCCAAGGCGGCGCGCTACCCCCAGGCCGTGGCCGCCGAGTTCCAGAACCCGATCCGCGCCAACTTCTTTCCCGCGTTCAGCATCAGCATCCTGCTGCTCTCCCGCGCGGCGCTGTCGATCGGGCCGCAGACCGCCTTCGCCCTGTGGAGCGTCGGCGCGGCGATCCACCTCGCCTTCACCCTTCACCTGCTGAAACGCTGGATCGTGCGCAACCACGACATCCACCACTCCAACCCCGCCTGGTTCATCCCGGTGGTCGGCAACCTCCTGGTGCCGCTCACCGGCGCGCCGCTCGGCCATGTCGAGGTGTCGTGGTTCTTCTTCTCCATCGGCATCGTCTTCTGGGTGATTCTCTTCACCATCGTGTTCTACCGCATCGTCTTCCACGACCAGCTTCCGGCGAAGTTCGTGCCCACCCTGTTCATCCTCGTCGCGCCGCCCGCCATCGGCTTCATCTCTTACGAGGCGCTTACCGGCGGCATCGATCCCTTCGCCCGCATCCTGTTCTATTTCGCCTTGTTTCTCGGCCTTCTGGTGCTCACCATGGCGAAGCAGTTCCTCGCCGTGCCGTTCGCGGTGTCGTGGTGGGCCTACACCTTCCCCCTCGACGCGCTGACCATCGCCGCCCTGGAGTATCACGAACGCACCGGCGCGGAGGCGATGGCGCCGATCTGCTGGCTGGCGCTGGCGCTGACTACCGCGATCGTCGTCGGGGTGCTGATCCGCACCCTCGCGGCGCTGTTCGCCGGGAGCCTGTTCGTGCCGGAAAAGTAGGCAGGGGAAATTTTCTGCACAGGATTGTGATTTCCATCACTATTGGAGTTGCCTCGCAGCCGTCGATCAGGGATAAATACGTAAATTCGGGGTGATACCGGGGTATTCATTGTGACGGCCACGTCTCATCGCGCCCTTTTGCTGGCGACCTCCGCAATCGTGTTGGCCTGCTCGCCGGCGCGTGCGGAAACCCTTCCCGATGCGCTGAACACCCTGGTCCGCGAACACCCGCAAATCCGCGCCGCGCGCAACACCGCTTCGGGTGCGGAGGAAAGCGTCAACAAGGTGTGGGGCACCTACCTGCCGTCGATCGACGTCAAGGCCGATACCGGCATGGAGCGCATCGACAACCCGGCGCGCCGCGACCAGGGCCTCGACCCGTTCTACCGCGACCGCAACACCTACACCTTCTCGCTGACGCAGAAGCTGTGGGACGGCGGCGCGCGGGAAGGCCTCTACGCCGCCAGCAAGTACCAGCGCGACGCCGCGCGCTTCACCGTCTCCGGCACCACGCAGAGCGTGATGTTCGAAGGGATTTCCGCCTATCTCGACGTGCTGAAGCAGACCCGGCTGGTAGCGCTCGCCGCGCAGAACGAAAACACCATCCGCCGCCAGCTCCACCTCGAAGACGAGCGGGTGCGCCGCGGCTCCGGCATCGCCGTGGACGTGCTGCAGGCCAAGACCCGCCTGCAACTGTCGAAAGAGCGCCGCGTCGCCTTCGAAGGCGCGCTGGAAGCCGCGATGAGCCG
Source organism: Rhodospirillaceae bacterium (assembly GCA_050253435.1). Lineage (GTDB taxonomy): Bacteria > Pseudomonadota > Alphaproteobacteria > Rhodospirillales > Rhodospirillaceae > Oleispirillum. The sequence continues at coordinate 1,468 of JBFWJB010000203.1, read as the reverse complement.
TTACCTCCAGATCTTCGGCCATCCGGCGGAGGTCGCCGCGATGACCGAGCCGCCGGTGCCCGAGGCACTTCTCCCCGACAGCCTCGATGTCGCGGTGGAGCGTGCCAAGGGCGGCAACCCGACGATCGCGGTGAGCCGCGCCCAGTCGAGCGCCCTGGAAGAAACCCGCTCGGTCGCCGAGGCCGGCTACATGCCGACCTTCAACCTGGTGATGGAACACGGCTACGAAAACGGCCGCGACGCGGTGATCGGTACCCGGCGCGACTACTCCATCCTGCTGGAGGCGAGCTGGAACCTGTTCAACGGCCTGCAGACCCGCGCCGAAGTGAGCAAGGCCGCCTTCGACCACGCCGCCAGCATGGACAACCTCAAGCACGCCAACCGCAAGGTGGTGGAGCAGACCCGCCTCGCCTGGCAGGCGCTGGATACCGCGCGCAAGCGCGTGGAACTGCTCAGCAACGCGATGAACATCGCCAGCGAAGTGTTCACCGCCCGCACCAAGCTGCGCGACGCGGGCAAGGAAACCGCGCTCAACGTCCTCGACGCCGAGAACGAAGTCTACAACGCGCGGATCAACCAGACCTCCGCCACCTTCGACATGAAACTCGCCTCCTACCAATTGCTGCTGGCAATGGGCGAACTGGAAAGCTCGCGCGTCGCGCGCAACTGAGAAAAACCAGGCCAGGGGCGCTGCCCCTGGACCCCGCTGGGGCCTTGGGCCCCAGACCCCCTAACTGGTTTTTGCCGCGAAGCGGCCATCAACCGTCACGCCGCGTGATGGTTCTATGGCGCTGCGCGCAAAAACCAAAAGTTATGGGAGGTGCGGAGGGACCGAGTCCCTCCGGAAAGTTTTGGTTTTACTTAGACGTAGCGACGAACACGCCGTCCCAGTCCGCGCCGGGGGAGGCTTCGCGGAAGATGGCGATGCGTTCCGCGATCATCTCGTAGAACTTCGGAATGAGTTCGCCGGTGGGGGTGGCGCGGCACTCCGCGAGCGCGGTTTCCGCCGCGGTCCAATCCTGGGCGCGGTAGGCGGCGAGCAGGCGGTCGTGCAGCGCGCGGTGCGCCGCGAATTCCGGCGTGGCGGCCATGGCGCGGTCGCCGACCAGCCCGAAGATGCGCACCGGCACGGTCTTGCCCTTGACGCGGATGAGGTCGAGTTCGAGGAGGGCGAAGTCGCGCACCTGGGGTTCGGTATTCTCGCCGACCACGGTGGTGACGCCGTAGGTCTTGGACTGGCCTTCCAGGCGCGAGGCGAGGTTGACGTCGTCGCCGAGCACCGAATAGTCGAAGCGTTGTTCCGACCCCATGTTGCCGACGCACACCACGCCGCTGTTGATGCCGACGCCGACGTTGATGGGAATGTATTTTCTTTTCGCCTGTTCCGCTTCTTCCTTGAGTTTCCGGTTCAGCTCCTTGAGGGCGTCGATCATGCCGAGGGCGGATTCGCAGGCGTGCGCCTGGTGCG
>JBFWJB010000202.1:0-5578 GCA_050253435.1 Rhodospirillaceae bacterium | reverse complement strand
ATCGGTCGTTCCCCCCTGTGGCCGCGGCCGCGATTATTTGAAGCGATCCGCCGGGATCGTTTTTTCCACCCGCGCCGTCGGCGCGGGCATGTCCCAGGTCGCCAGGAAAACCGCGCCCCCCGCAACCGCAAGAACGCAGACGATCAGAACCAAGCGCACGATGAACCCCACGGCAACTCTCTCCTTGAGAAAAAAACCTGTCCGGCCGCGCCGCACCGTTCCGCGTGACAACACGGTGAATTCCGCTACAGTAGCGGCGCGCGCCGGGCAGTGTAGCCTCTTGCCCGCGCGCGTTCAACGCGCCCCGTACGGCGCCGTTTTTCCTGCTTCGTTCCGAAAGGCCATGTCAGACCCCGTTGCCGCCCGCGTCGCCGCCATACCCCGCACCATCGCCCTGGTCGGGTTGATGGGCTGCGGCAAGAGCCACATCGGCCGCCGCCTCGGCGCGGCTCTGGAACGGCCCTTTCTGGATTCCGACGCCGAGGTGGAAAGCGCCGCCGGGCGGCCGATCCGCGACATCTTCGACACCATGGGAGAGGCCGTCTTCCGCGAGGGCGAACGCAAGGTGATCGCGCGGCTGGTCGAGGGGCCGCCCTGCGTGCTCGCCACCGGCGGCGGCGCGTTCATCGACCCCGCCACGCGGGCCGCCCTGCTTTCCCGCGCGGTGTGCGTGTGGCTGCGCGCCGAGCTCGACCTTCTGGTCTTCCGCACCGCCGGGCGCGCCACCCGGCCGCTGCTGCTCTCCGGCGACCCGCGCGCGATTCTGGGGGATTTGATGAAAAAGCGGTATCCTCTCTACGCCGAGGCGCACATCGTCGTGGACACCCGCAACGAACCCTCCGAAAACACCTTGGCGCGGGTTCTCGCGGCGATCGACGCCTGGTGGAGCAACCGGGAAAGCGAGGCGCGATGACCCAGCCCGAAACCGTATCCGTCGATCTCGGCGCGCGCAGCTATCCGATCTTCATCGGCCCCGGCCTGATCGCCCGCGCCGGCGAGGCGATGCGCCCGCTGCTGCCGCGGCCGCGCGTCCACATCGTCGCCGACGCCACGGTCGCCGCGCACTACCTCGCGCCGTTGCAGGCGTCGCTCTCCACCGCGGGCATCGCCCACGCCGCCACGCTGATCCCGCCGGGGGAGGAGAGCAAGTCCCTGCCCTCCCTGGAGGCGCTGCTGGGCGAGCTGCTGGACGCGCGGGTTGAGCGCAAGACCACCCTGGTCGCGCTCGGCGGCGGCGTCACCGGCGACCTAGCGGGCTTCGCCGCGGCGATCGTGTTGCGCGGCATTCCGTTCATCCAGGTGCCGACCACCCTGCTCGCCCAGGTGGACAGCTCGGTCGGCGGCAAGACCGGCATCGACGCGCGCCAGGGCAAGAACCTGATCGGCGCGTTCCACCAGCCGCGCCTGGTGCTCGCCGACACCGACACCCTCGAAACCCTGCCGCGACGGGAGCTGCGCGCGGGCTATGCCGAGGTGGCGAAATACGGCCTGATCGACCGCCCGGAATTCTGGGCATGGCTGGAGATCCACGGCGCGGAGGTGATCGGCGGCGCGGGCGTGCCCGCTGCCGTGTGCGCCGAGGCGCGCGCCTATGCCATCGCCGAGAGCTGCCGCGCCAAGGCCGCGATCGTCGCCGCTGACGAAACCGAAAGCGGGCCGCGCGCGCTCCTCAACCTCGGCCACACCTTCGCCCATGCCTTCGAGGTGCTCACCGGCTTCGGCGACGCGTTGCGCCACGGCGAGGCGGTGGGCATCGGCATGGTGCTGGCCTTCGCGCTGTCCGAGAAAATCGGCCTCTGCCCGCCCGGCCGCGCGGCCAAGGTGGCGGCGCACCTCAAGGCCGTCGGTCTGCCGGTCTCGCCCACTGAAATCGGCGCGGAGTTCAGCGTGGACGCCCTGTGGAACGCCATGCAGGGCGACAAGAAGGTGGAAGGCGGTCGCATTACTTTCGTGCTTGCGCGCGACATCGGCGAGGCGGTGCTCACCCCCGAGGCGCCGCCCGAGGCGGTACGGGACGTGCTGGCCGCGGCGCTGGCGGGAGAAACGCCGCGATGATCTGGAGCCTCGCCGCGATCTTCGTGCTGCTGTTGCTCTCCGCCTTCTTCTCCGGCGCGGAAACCGCGCTCACCGCCGCCTCGCGGCCGCTGATGCGCGAGATGCAGAAGCAGGGCGATTCCCGCGCCGCCCTGGTCAACGAGATGGACCGTCACCGCGACCGCCTGATCGGCACCATCCTTTTGGGCAACAACGCGGTCAACATCGCCGCCTCGGCACTCGCCACCAGCCTCTTGATCTCGTGGTTCGGGCAGACCGGCATCGCCTATGCGACGCTGGGGATGACCCTGGTCGTCCTGATCTTTTCCGAGATCCTCCCCAAGACCTATGCGATCCGCAACGCCAACAACACCGCCTTGCGCGTCGCGCCGGTGATGCGTCCGCTCACCCGCGTGCTCGCGCCGGTGATGTTCGGCCTGAATGCGGTGATCAGCGTCTTCCTCAAGCTGTTCGGCGTCAAAGAGGCGGAAAAGTCTCTGGCGCAGCACCTCACCGAGCTGCGCGGCGCGATCGAGATGCACACCGAGGAGCAGGAAGAGGTGCGCCACGAGCGCGCGATGCTGAAAAGCGTGCTGGAGCTTGCCGACGTCGAGGTCGGCGAGGTGATGACGCACCGCCGCGACCTGGTGACCATAGACCTCGACAGCCCCGCCGAGGCGATCATCGCCGCGGTGCTGGAAAGCCCGTTCACCCGCATTCCGCTCTACCGCGACAACCCGGACAACATCGTCGGCGTCTTGCACGCCAAGGCGCTGTTCCGCGCCGTGCAGGCGCACCAGGGGCCGGTGGCGGAGCTCGACATCGCGGCGGTCGCGGGCAGGCCGTGGTTCATTCCCGACACCACGTCGCTGTTGGACCAGTTGCAGTCCTTCCGCACCCGGCGCGAGCACTTCGCCATCGTCGTGGACGAATACGGCTCGCTTCTCGGCATCGTCACGCTGGAGGACATCCTCGAGGAAATCGTCGGCAACATCGACGACGAACATGATATCGTCATCGGCGGAGTGCGGGCGCAGGCCGACGGCTCCTTCGTCGTCGCAGGCGACGTGACGATCCGCGATCTCAACCGCGAATTCGAATGGTCCCTGCCCGACGAGGACGCCACCACCGTCGCCGGACTGGTGATTCACGAAAGCCAGCGCATCCCGGAGCCGGGGCAGGTTTTCCGTTTCCACGGTTTCCGGTTCGAGGTTTTGAGGCGGCAACAGAACCGCCTGATCAGTTTGCGAGTCACGCCCCCCGAAGAGGACGGGCGCTGACGGAGGAAGGCGCGCGGGGGACCGCGCGGCGGCGGGTCGGATGCCTCCCCCGCCTGGTCTTTGTCAAAACTGCGACCGGGCCCTTCAAGAACCCGGGGCGTCGTCAATTTGGGAGCCTCACACCATGCCTTGTTCCATTGCCAGTGTGCTCGCGGACCGCGTCTTCTTCACGCTGCCCAGCACCGTCACCGCCCGCGAGGCAGCGCAGTTCCTCGCCGACAAGGAGATCGGCGCGATCACCATCGTCGATGACGGCCGGCTCGTCGGCGTGCTGTCGGAGCGCGATCTGGTGTTCCGCATCATCGCGGGCGGCGCCGATGCCGACCGCGTGCGCGTCGCCGACATCATGACCCGCGACCCGATCACCGTGCAGGCGGCGGAAACCCTCTCCTCCGCGCTCGCCACGATGCGCGACCGCAAGATCCGCCACCTGCCGGTGATGGACGGCGCGGCGCTGGTCGGCATGATGTCGATCCGCGACGTCTTCGCCGCGATGAAGAACGAGCTCGAGCACGACCTCACCGAGCGCGAAGCGATGATCTTCGGCATGCCGATGTAACCCGTTCCGTCCGCCGCCTTGCGGCGGGCGGCCCCCCGACCGCAGAGTTCCCGCCCCATGCCCCTGACGCCGCCTTCGCCGCGCCGCCTCGTCCACCAGCGCACCATCGTCTGCACCGGCTACGCCCGCGAGGACGGCCTGTGGGAAGTGGAGGGCGAGTTCGCCGACACCAAGTCCGAAACCTACCGCGAGGGCGACCAGGGGGCGATCCCCGCGGGCGTGCCGCTGCACGGGCTGCGCCTGCGCCTGGTGATCGACGATGCCGCCAAGATTCTCTCGGCCGAGGCGGTGCTCGACCACACGCCGTTCTCCATCTGCCCGCTTGCCGCGCCGCTGACCGCGCGGCTGGCCGGGCTCTCCATCGGCAAGGGCTTCATGGCCGAGGCGCGCCGCCTCATCGGCGGCGCCCAGGGATGCACGCATGTTCTGGAGTTGTTGAGCGAAGTGGCGGCGACCGCCTTCCAGACCCTGCACGAGGTCCGCTGGAGGGAAAACGACGCCCTTCGCGCCGCGGGGTTGCCCCCGCGGCGGCCGGCGATCATCGATACCTGTCATGCGCTGCGCGCCGACGGGCCGGTGGTTCGCCTGAAGTGGCCCGAGTTCGCCCAGGATCCGAAGACCGGAAACGACTAGCCACTTTTACCTGAACTCGGCACCCCGCTGCCCCGGCGCGCCGTACCATTTACTGGGCGGAGGGGAACTCCCTGCCGCTCAAATCGATGCCCAGGCGATCGAGAAGATGCAGGTTCACCCGCTGGCCATGGCCCGCGGTGAGATGCCCTTCATCGGTAGCGGCTGCGCGGAAGTACATCAGGATAAAAACGCGGGTGGCCGCGGTCAGGCTCGAAAGCCCCCGGCGGTCGTCGATCAGGGAACACAACTCATGCACTGTCATGTCCTCCCTGCGGCAAATTTCCCGCAACGCTTCCCACATCTCCCGCTCAAGACGCATGCTGGTGCGACGACCATTCACGGTAACGTTTCTGTTCGATAGCGTGTTCATGATCCGTCATTCTTCGCTTTAGTCAGCCCCGATAGATAATCATATCGGTGCTCCGTCGTGCAACCATATAGTTAGGAGAGGGGAGAAATGACGTGTTTTGATTGTCATTTCTGAATGCAAGAACCGCCCTTCGCCGGGACGGCATGCCCCGGCGCTCCCCCTCCCATCACGCCGGAAAGTCGGCTTGCAACTTTCTCCGGCACTGTCCGCGCTATCCGGCATCCCCTCCGGCGACTCCGCGGAACGCCTTTTGTATTAGCGCCAGTATCCCGTGCATGTCCACCCATACCGACGGTACTGCGCGCAGCATTTCGCTCCGACGCGCCTTGCGCCGGGCGACTCGAATGCGCATAGTGAGGTTCATGAAAGCCAAGAGACGCAGCAAACGCTACCTCGGCGACCGCCCGGAGAGCGGCGCTCCCGCCTGCGAACATCCGGGCTGTACCCGTCCCGGCGTGTACCGCGCGCCGCGCGACCGCACGCTGTCGGACTATATGTGGCTGTGTCTGGACCACGTGCGGGAGTACAACCAGTCCTGGGATTTCTACGCGGGCCTGAGCCAGGCGGAAATCGAGACCGAGCTGCGCTACGACACCGTCTGGCAGCGCCCGACCTGGCGCCTGGGCGAAAAGGCGGGGGCCTCCGCGCGCGTCTTCCACGCCGGCCGCGCCCACGTGCGCGACCCCTTCTCGGTGTTCGAGG
>JBFWJB010000201.1:0-5688 GCA_050253435.1 Rhodospirillaceae bacterium | reverse complement strand
CCACCGTGGTCATGTTGCGCGCCGCGGCGATCAACCCGTCCACCATGTCCTTCAGGCCGCCGACGAACTCCGAACGGAGAATCTCCGTCTGGCCGCGGAAGTGGGCGGTGAGCGGGCGCTGGGTGATGGTCAGCAGGATCAGCACCATCGATCCCCAGAAGGCGGACAGACCGGGGGAGAGCTCCTCCACCATCAGGCACCAGATCAGCACCACCACCGGCAGGATGTAGTGCAGGCCGGTGCGCACCGTGGTGCGGAAGTCGGGCACCTCGAGGAAGGCGTGCGCCGGGTCGTCGTGCGGGCTGTCCGGGAACTTGGAGCGGTAGGCGATGAGCCAGACGTAGAGCCCCAGCACCGCCACCGCGATCATCGCCGTGGCGTAGCCGCCGAACAGCGTCTTGGTCCAGCCGATGCCGTAATAGACCAGCCCGGCGAGGATGATCGCGCCGCAGATGTTCATCAACGCGCGGATCAGGCCGCCCGCCAGACTGCTGCGGCGGGTCGTCGGCAGGCCCTTGAGGCCCATCTTCATCGCTTCGATATCGACGATGTAAAACAGCGAGCCGTAGGTGAGCAGCGCCGGGAAGAAGGCGTGCTTGACCACGTCGGCGTAGCTGATGCCGACGTATTCGGCGATCAGAAAGGCGGCGGCGCCCATCACCGGCGGCATGATCTGACCGTTGACCGAGGCGGCGCATTCCACCGCGCCTGCCTTCACCGCCGGATAGCCGACGCGCTTCATCAGCGGGATGGTGAAGGTGCCGGTGGTCACCACGTTGGCGATGGATGAGCCGGAGATCACGCCGGTCATGCCGGAGGCCGCCACCGCCGCCTTGGCCGGACCGCCGCGGAAGCCGCCGAGCAGCGAAAAAGCAAGGCGGATGAAATAGCCGCCCGCGCCCGCCTTTTCCAGCATCGAGCCGAACAGGACGAACATGAACACGACATTGGTGGACACCCCCAGCGCGACGCCGAAGATGCCCTCGGAGGTCAGCCACATCTGCGAAGCGGCGCGCGACAGCGAGGCGCCCTTGTGGGCGATCATGCCGGGCAGGTGCGGTCCGGCGAAGATATAGCCGAGCATGACGATGGCGATCACCATGATCGCCGGACCGACGGCGCGGCGCGCCATCTCGATCAGCACCAGCACGCCGACGACGCTGACCGCGACGTCCATGGTGGTGGGCAAGCCGGGGCGCATCGCGATATCGCGGTAGAACACCACCAGGTACATCGAGCTTGCGGCGCCCGCGATGCCGAGAATCCAATCGATCAGCGGCACGCGGTCGCGCGGCGAACGCACGAAGGCGGGGTAACTGGTGGCGGCGAGGAACAGGGAGAACGACAGATGGATCGAGCGCGCGATGCCGTCGGTGACCACCCCGACATTGAGGATGAACGGCAGCGGTGAGGCATACCACAACTGGAACAGCGACCATGACAGGGCCACCAGCATCATCAGGCGCGCGGTGAACCCCGAGGGCTTGCGCCCGCCCATATCGACGGAGGCGACGAGCTCCTGCAGGCTGTCGGTGTCGACCGCATCATCGGTCGGCTTGGTGGTGTCGGTCGTGGCCATACTCGTTGCTTTCCCCATTTTTCTCTTGCCCGGTTCTCCCCCCCGAGGAGCGGGTGCCTATAGCAGAAGGGGAGCGCCGGGGCGCTCCCCTCTTTTTCGGGCTTATTTCAGCCAGCCCTTTTCCTTGTAGTACTTCACCGCACCGGGATGCAGCGGCGCGGACAGACCGGCGGAGACCATCTCCTTCGGGTCGAGGTGCGCGAACGCCGGATGCAGCTTCTTGAAGTCGGCGAAGTTGTCGAACACCGCCTTGACCAGGCTGTAGACCACCGCGTCCGGCACCTTGGCGGAGGTGACCATGGTGGCGCGCACGCCGTAGGTCTTCACCGGCTCGGGGTTGCCCGCATAGAGCCCGCCCGGAACCGTGGCGTAGGAGTAGTACGGATGTTCCTTCACCAGCTTGTCCACGGCCGGCCCGGTGAGCGGGATCAGCTTGGCGTTGCAGGTGGTGATCGGGTCCTGGATGGCGGCCGACGGATGGCCGACGGCGTAGACGAAGCCGTCGATCTTATTGTCGCACAGCGCCGGGCCCATCTCGTCGGGCTTCAGCTCGGCGGCGAGGGAGAACTTCGATTTGGCCCAGCCCATGGCGGCCAGCAGTTCGTCCATCGAGGCCAGCGTGCCGGAGCCCGGATTGCCGACGTTGAAGCGCTTGCCGGCGAAGTCCTCGAACTTGTTCACGCCCGCGTCGCGGCGCGCGAGAACGGTGAGCGGCTCCGCATGCACGGCGAAGACGGCGCGCAGGTCGGAAACCTTGTTGGCGCCCTGGAACTGCTTCAGACCCTTGGTGGCGTTGTATTGCACGTCGGACTGGCTCATGCCGAAATCGAGCTCGCCCGCCTTGATCGCGTTGACGTTGAACACCGAGCCGCCGGTGGACTCGGTGGAGCAGCGCACGCCGGTTTCCTTGTAGTTCTTGTTCATCAGACGGCAGACCGCGCCGCCCACGGCATAGTACACGCCGGTGACGCCGCCGGTGCCGATGGTCACGAACTTCTGGGCGGCTTCAGCGGAAGGGGTGCCCACCAAAGAGGCAGTCAGTACGGCGGCGGATAGGATCGACTTCATTGGCAAACGCATGACGATAATCCCCGTGTTGGCGCGTCCGCCTTGGCGTGGCGGATCGCTGGATGGGCCCGGGCCCCGCGCCCCAGGCTTTTCAGGAAAAACGGCCCCGCGGGAAGCCTTTACGTTCAAACGGTTGCCCGGACTTCCGCCTCCGAGGCGGCGGCATCCAGGGCTTCGCCCAAACGCGCGACGATCGCCTCGATCGTCGCCAGGTCAGAAATGAACGGCGGAGCGATGAGCACGTGATCGCCCTTCACTCCGTCAACAGTACCGCCCGATGGGTATACCATCAAACCGCGTGCCATTGCCGCCCGTTTTACACGTGCATGCATTTTTAGGGCCGGATCGAAGGTTTCCTTGGTTCCGCGATCGCGGACCAGTTCCAACCCCATGAAAAGGCCCCGGCCGCGGATGTCCCCGACGAACGGGTGGTTGCCGAATCGGGAGGCCAACCGCTCCTTCAAGGCCGCGCCCATCGCCCGCACGTTGGCGAGCAGATCGTCGCGGCGGATCGCCTGCTGCACCGCGAGCGCCGCGGCGCAGGCCATAGGATGTCCCATATAGGTATGGCCGTGCTGAAAAGAACCGCTGCCCTCGGCGAAGGCACGATAAATCCGCTCCTGCAGCATCACCGCGCCGATCGGCTGGTAGCCGCCGCCCAGGCCCTTGGCGATGGTCACCAGATCGGGCACCACGCCGTCCTGCTCGCAGGCGAAAAGGGTGCCGGTGCGGCCCATGCCGCACATCACCTCGTCGAGGATCATCAGCACGCCGTACTTGTCGCAGATCGCGCGGATGCGCTTGAAGTAGTCGGCGACCGGCGGCACCACGCCGGCGGTGGCGCCGACCACGGTCTCGGCGACGAAGGCCATCACCGTGTCCGGCCCGACCTCGAGAATCTTCTTCTCCAGCTCGCCCGCGGCGCGCGCCGCATAGTCGGCATCGCTCTCCCCCGGCTGCTGGTGGCGGTAGGCGTAGCACGGCGGAATGTGGTGAGTTTCCAACAGGATCGGCTGGTAGAGCGCGCGCCGCATGACGTTGCCGCCGGCGGACAGCGCGCCCACGGTGTTGCCGTGATAGCTCTGCTCGCGGGCGATGATCTTGCAGCGCTGCGGCTGGCCGGTCTCGACGAAATACTGCCGCGCCATCTTCAGTGCGGTTTCCACCGCCTCGGAGCCGCCGCTGACGAAATAGACGTAATCGAGGTTGCCGGGCGCGGCCTCGGAGAGGAGATCGGCGAGCTTTTCCGCCGGTTCGGAGGTGAAAAAGCCGGTGTGAGCGAAGGCCAGCGCATCGGCCTGCGCCTTGATCGCGGCGATCACGTCGGGGTGGCCGTGCCCGAGGCAGGACACCGCGGCGCCGCCGGAGGCGTCGATATAGGCCTTGCCGGAGGCGTCGAACAGCTCGACGCCCTTGCCGCCGACCGCCATCGGCAGGCTGCCGTGAATCTGGCGGTGCAGAATGTGAGTCATGATGATCTCCTCGACTCGGGATCCACCCAGTGGACGTTGCAGGCCGAAAGGTGCGCCTCGGTGCGCGCCAGCGCGGCGAGAGCCGCCTCCCCGCCCCTGCCCGCGACCAGGGCGGCGAGAATTTCCGCGGCCGCGAGGGCCGGAGTCATTGCACGGAAGAACGATGGCGCGGCATCCGGGCCGAGCAGCACGGCGCACTGCGCCGCCCGCGCCAGCGGCGACACCGCGCTGTCGGTCACCGCGACCACCGGCACGCCGCGCGCGGCAAGGCGTTGCGCGGTCTCCACGGTGTCGCGGCTGTAGGGGTCGAAGCCGAAAGCCAAAAGCGCGTCGGCCGCCCCGAGGTCGCGCGCGCGGTCGGCCATCACCCCCGCGCCGCCGTCGAGCAGCATCGCGCGGTCGTCGAACAGGCCGAGCAGGTAACGCACCGTCCACGCGGGGGGAAAGCTCGCGCGCAGCCCCAGGCAGGCGATGCGCCGCGCCGCGGAGAGCATCTCCGCCCCCTCCACCAGCGCCGCCAGCGTGGCCGGGGCGCGCAGACGCTCCACCCCCTCGCACAGCGCGGCGGCGAATTCCGCGGCCAGCGCCGCCTCGCCCTTTTCCCGCTGCGCCGCCACCTGGCGTCCGGCGCGGCCGGAAAAGCCGAGATCCCCGGCGCGGATCGCCGCGGCATAGAGATCGCGCACCGCGTCGTACCCGGCAAACCCCAGGCGCTGCGCCAGGCGCGTCATCGTCGCGGGCAGAACCCCGGCCTTGCGCGCCTGTTCCCGCATCGACAACAGCGCCACGTCGTCCGGACAATCGACGACGAAGCGCGCCGCCGCCTTCAACTGCGGCGGCAGGACGTCGAAGTCCTCCAGGATGCGGCGGGTGAGCGGGCCGGTGTCCATGGCGCGGGTTCCTCGTGCACGGGCGGTCCGACAGAGATAGACTCAAAGACGATGGACATGCAATACTTGTTTCATCTGCTAAGACAATGATTCAAATGTTCATTTTTGAGGCAATCCGATGAAAAACCGTGCACCCGCCGACTCCGCCCGCCCCACCGTCGCCATCGGCGTCGCCCCCAACGGCGGGCGCAAGGTCAAAACCGACCACCCGGCGGTGCCGCTCTCCCCGCGCGAACTGGCGGAAACCGCGAGCGCCTGCCGCGACGCCGGGGCGGCGATGATCCACCTTCACGTACGCACGCCCGAGGGCGGCCACCTGCTGGACGCCGCGGCGTTCTCCGCCGCGATCGGCGCGGTCAAGGCGGCGGTCGGCGACTCCCTGGTGATCCAAATGACCACCGAATCCCTCGGCCTCTACGCGCCCTCGGAACAGATGGCGGTGGTCAAGGCGGTGCGGCCGGAGGCGATTTCCCTCTCTCTGCGCGAGTTCGTGCCCACCCCCGCCGACGAAGCGCCGTTCGCCGAATTCCTCGCCTGGCTGAAGCGGGAGAACATCCTGCCGCAGATCATCCTCTACTCGCCGGAGGAACACGCCCGCCTCGACGAGATGCGCCGCCACGGCCTGATCCCGTGGGAGGACCCGCCGGTGCTCTTCGTCCTCGGGCGCTATACCGTCGGC
>JBFWJB010000200.1:0-5742 GCA_050253435.1 Rhodospirillaceae bacterium | reverse complement strand
CCGTAGGTGATGCCGTGGTAGATCTCGTCGGAGATCAGGCGGATGCCCGCGCCGTGGCAGTATTCGGCCAGCGCCTGCAACGCCTCGGGCGGCAGCATCGAGCCGGTGGGGTTGGAGGGGCTGGCGACGATCAGGCCGTCGAGGGCGAGCCCCTCGATCATCTCGATGGTCGGCTGGAAGCGGGTTTCCGCCCCCACCGGCAGCAGCACCGCCTCCACCCCCACCGCTTTGAGGATGTGACGGTAGGCGGGATACCCCGGCGCGGCGAGGCCGACGCGGTCGCCCGGCGCGAACGCGGTGAGAAACGCCATGAGAAACGCCGCTGACGAGCCCATGGTGCAGAACACCCGCTCCACCGGCACCTCGACGCCATAGACCGCATGCGCATGGCGCGCGATGCGGCGGCGCAGGGCGGGAATGCCCTGGGCCACGGTGTAGCCCATGGGATCGCCGCTGGTCATCTCGTGCGCCACCGCCGCCGCCGCGCCCGCGGGCAGGCCGAGGGAGGGCTGGCCGATCTCCATGTGCAGCACGCTGCCGCCCTTGATTTCCCGTTCCGAGGCGGCGCGCAGCACCTCCATCACCAGAAACGGCGGAACCTGTCCCCGGTCGCTGATCTTAAGGGTCATTGGAACTGAACCTTCGCTCCGGAGGCGTTGAGGTCGATGCCGACGGCGCGGGAAACTCCGGCGCCGCGCGGATCCAGCGCAAGGGTGCAGTTGACGACGTGCGAGGGCGCGCCGTCGGGGCAACTCACCCCGGTGACGCGGCTGCCCGCATCGCCCGCCGCCGCCACGGCGGCGGAGGCGGCATGCGCGTTCTCACCGGCGAAGCGGGCGCGCGCCGCGAAGTCCAGAACGTCGGGCACCGCAGTCGCGCCCGCACCCACTGCGGCAATGCGCAGGTCCTTGACGTACTTGTTGCCCGCGAGCATCGGCAGCATCGCGTCGGCGTCGAGATCGCCGCCGTCCAGCGGCGAATAGGCGAGCAGCCCGGTGTCGCCCAGGGTCTGCCCGGCGCCGAAGATCTGCCCCATGGAGAGGGTGCAGGCCACGGTCATGCCGCCGCGGTCCACCACCACGAAGCCGGTGGCGCCATAGCCGGAGATCGCAGGCTCCGCCCCGGCGATGCGCGCGGGTTTGGCGCTTTCCGCCTCGCCTGCCGCGATCCACGCCCGCGCGGCGCGCGCGCCGGCGAACGGCGCGGGCGGGAAATAGGCGATCTCGTTGCCCACCTCGGCGGTCACCGGGGCAGGCTTGGTGACGCGGTAGCCGCGCAGCGCGGTGCGGCGCTCCTCGGCGCGCTCCGGCATCGCCGCGGCGATCAATTGGCCGAGCGGCCCGCCGTAGGCCTCGCCCACGCCCTTCATGCGCAGCGCGGTCATCAGGGTGGAGGCGCGCATCTGCAGCAGATTGTCGCCCTCGCGCAGCAGCGCCCCGTCCTTGCGGGTGAAGATCTGCCGCACCCCTTCGCCGAGCGCGGCGGGCGAACCGAGCGCCGCGATGTCCTTGGCGAGCGCGCGGGAAACCGGCGTGCCGAAGCGGGCGAGATTTTCCGCCGGAGCGAGAATGGTCTCCCAGCGCAGCGCGCCGGAGGCGGCGTGCAGCGCATAAAGGCCGCGCGGCAGGCCGGGCGCGAAACCGCCGCCGGGCAGCGGCTGCGGCAGGAAGACGAAGGACTGCACCGACTTGTCCTTGGGCTGGCGGGAGAGGCAGACGCCGCCGCCCATCCACCCGGCGCGGCTGGGCAGGGTGACGGTAAGCGTCGCCGCCATGGCGGTGGCGGCGTCCGCCGCGGTGCCGCCCGCGGAAAGGATATCCTCGCCCACCAGCACGGCGCGCGGCTCCTCGGCGGAGACGAATCCGGCGAACCCGGCGACGTAGCCGATCACCCCCTCCGCCGGTTTTTCCGCGCCGCAGGCGGCAAGCGCCAGACAGGCGGCAAGGGCCACGCCGCGCGCAAGCGCCGTTTGACCGCGATCGCGGGGAAGGGTAGCCTTTGCGGCGCGGCGCGAAGCGCCGATCTTCTGGTAGGTGAACAAGGTGCGCATGAGACTTCCGGCTGTGTTTCTGGCGTTGGCGATGGGCGCGTCTGCGGCGGTGGGCGCCGCGCAGGACGCACGCGCCGCGGGCAGGATATCGCTGATCCGCGATTCGGAAATCGAAAATACCATTCACACGTTCGCCGCGCCACTGCTGCGCGCGGCCGACCTCGACCCCACCGCGCTCAAGGTCCATCTGGTCAAGGACTCCTCGCTCAACGCCTTCGTCACTCACGGCATGAACCTGTTCCTGCACACCGGGCTTCTGATGCGCGCCGAGGACCCGACGGAGGTGATCGGCGTGATGGCTCACGAATTCGGCCACATCGTCGGCGGCCACGTGATCCTGCGCGAACAGCAGATCGAGGCGACGCAGAAGAACCTCTGGCTCTCCTACCTCGCGGGGGCTGCGGCGGCGCTCGCCACCGGGCGCGGCGACGCCTTCGGCGGCGTGGCGCTGGGGGTGCAGAGCGCGATGGTGGAGAACCTTATGGCGTTCTCCCGCAGCGAGGAGAGCCAGGCCGACCAGTCGGCCACCGAGTTCATGGACAAGGTGGGCATCTCCTGCGCCGGACTGCTCAAGTTCATGCGCATCCTGGAAAACCAGGAACTGCTGGTCACCGCGCGGCAGGACCCCTACCTGCGCACCCACCCGCTGACCCGCGACCGCGTCGCCTTCATCGAGAACCACGTCAAGACCGCGGGCATCCCCGCCGACAGCGCGCCCGAGGCGTGGAAGATCGCCTACGCGCGGCTGCGCGCCAAGCTGTTCGGCTTTCTGGAAAGCCCGGCGCGCACCCTGCAGCGCTATCCGGAAACCGATGCCAGCATTCCCGGCCGCTACGGCCGCGCCATCGCCCTCTACCGCCAGGCCGATACCGACGCGGCGGTGAAGATGATCGACGGCCTGCTCAAGGACATTCCGGGCGACGCCTATTTTCTCGAACTCAAGGGACAGGTGCTGTTCGAGGCGGGCGACATCGAAGACAGCATTCCGCCTTACCGCGCGAGCGTGCGCGCCTCGCCGCACGATGCGCCGCTGCAACTCGGCCTCGCCCGCGCGCTGATCGCCCGCGGCGCGACTTCCGACCTCAAGGAGGCGGAAAAAGCCCTGGAGCAGGCCTTGCGCGACGAGCCGGAAACCCCCTCCTATTGGAAGCAGCTGGCGATCGCGCGCGGCCGCGGCGGCGAGGAAGCCGCCGCCTCCTACGCGATGGCCGAATACGCACTGCGCACCGGCCGCAACGCCGAGGCGCGCTTTCACGCCGACAAGGCGCTGCAGGGACTGCCCGCCGGATCCCCCGCACGCCTGCGCGCCGAGGACATCAAGGCGGAAGCCGAACGCCTGATCGACATCGCAAAGAAGAAAAAGTAGCAACCCCCAGTCAAGGACCGTTTCATGCCGCGATCCCGCCTGTGCGCCCTCTGCCTCGGCGCCGCCCTGACCGCTCTCTCCGCCCTGCCCGCCGCCGCGGCGGACCCGGCGCTCTCCCCCGCCCAGGAGCAGGCGGTGCGCGACCTCGTCCGCCGCACTCTGGTGGAGAACCCGGAAATCCTCGCCGAAGCGCTGGAATCGCTGAAGGCGAAGCGCGTCGCCTATCAGCACCAAGCGCAGATCCAGGCGATCCAGGCGCACCAGGCGGACCTTACCGCCCGCGCCGACGACCCGGTGATCGGCAAGAAGGACGCCCCCATCGTCATCGTCGAGTTCTTCGACTACAACTGCGGCTACTGCCGCGCCGCCTATCCCGACATCGCCGCGGCGATCAAGGCCAACTCCGACGCCCGCGTGGTGATCAAGGACCTGCCGGTGCTCGGCGAGGCGAGCCTCGCGGTCTCCCGCCTCGCGCTCGCCTCCCGCGCACAGGGGCGCTACACCGACTTCCACGCCGCGCTGATGACCCACAAGGGCCGCCTCGACGAGGCCTCCGCCCTCGAAATCGCCAAGAGCCTCAAGCTCGACGTCAAGCGCCTGCAGGCCGACGCCAAGGGCAAAGCGGTGGAGGAGACGATCGCGCGCAACCACCTGCTCGCAGGCGCGCTCGACATTTCGGGCACGCCTACCTTCATCATCGGCGAGACGCTGATCCCCGGGCGCATCGACGGCGAGATGCTCGCCGCCGCCATCTCCGAACGCCGCGACGCCGCCAAGGCGAAGAAATAGGAACCCACAGGCGAAGGGCCGGGGCATCTGCCCCGGCCCTTCGCCGTTTGCGGCCCAGGTGCAGCGGGCTTCGCCGCTCCTACCACGCAAACCGCTTCATGCGCCTCAGCGCTTCATCGACACCGCCGTGTCGATCATCTCGTCCACGGTGCGGAAGTTGGTGGACGCCATGGTGTAGGCCTTCTGCACCATCATCATGCGGGTGAACTCGTCGGCCATATCGACATTGGAGGATTCCAGGTTGCCGACCAGAATGGTGGTGCCCTGCGCCTCTTCCTCGAGGTCGCGGATCGACATCTCGCCCGCCGCCTCGGTGGCGCGGAAGAGGTTGCCGCTCACCGCTTCCAGGCTGTCGGGAGCGACGAACTGGGCGATCGCCACCTTGTAGAGCGCGCGGTTGCGCCCGTTGGTGTAGCTGCCCCAGAGCACGCCGTTCTTGTCGAAGCTTTCGTCGTAGAGACGTCCGGTCTCGTTGCCGTCCTGCTCGGTGCGGTAGACCACCGTCTTGTCCGCGTACTGCTCCATATCGGTGAGGTCCACGGCGATGGTGCTGGTGGTGCCGTCGTCCCAGGTCACCGTCACCGGCACCGCGTCCTGCGGCGACTGCTCCTTGCCGTTGCCGTTGAAGGTCACCGCCGTCGCGCCGGTGGCGGGGTCCGAAACCGTGCCGCCGGTGACCTGGAAATCCACGGTCCAGTTGTTCGCGCCGGTCTTGGTCCAGATGTAGCTGAGAGTCTGGGAATTGTAGGTCGTATCGTAGACCGAACCCTGCAGGGTGACGGTGCCGCCGATCTCGGTGTTGGAGGGAATGTTGGCCGCCATCAGGGCCTCGGTGGTGGCCGTGCCTTCCAGTTCGTCGAGGGCGAAGGAACGCAGCGGCACCAGGCCCGAAAGGGAGTCGGAGGTGGAGAAATTGCCGCTCTCGTCCGCCGCCCAGCCCAGCAGATACTTGCCGTCGGCGGTGATGTAATAGGCTTGCTGGGTGCCGTCGCCCATATCGACATAGGTCTGCTTCAGCGCACCGTCGCGGGTGAAGAACACGTCGTTGGCGGCGGGGCTGCCGAAATCGCGGGACACCAGGAAGAAGCCGTCGCCGTCGATGGCGAGATCGTCGGAACGCCCGGTGCTCTGGATCAGCCCCTGCGCCATCACCGCACGCCGGTCCACCGCGCGCACCGCCAGCCGCTCCGAAGCGTTGGTGCTGGCGCGCTGCGCATAAAGCAGGGTTTGGAACAGCGTCTCTTCCCGCTTGTAGGCGATGGTGTTGACGTTGGCGATATTGTTGCTGACGGTCTGCAGGCCCTGGCCCTGCGCCAGCATGGCGAGCGAACTCGTGTTCAATGCGCCGATCAGACTCATGGTGCGGCTCCGGTACCTTCCGTGACGGACACGTCCGGGAATCCGCTTGCAAGCCGCAAGCCAGAGTCAATGCATTGGACTATATGGAAATTTATCCGCGATAAGCGGCGGTCCCGGCAGATTCTGCCGGGGTGCGGGCGGCAGGAGATGCCGCCCGCGATCCGATGGATCAGATGCA
>JBFWJB010000199.1:0-5758 GCA_050253435.1 Rhodospirillaceae bacterium | reverse complement strand
CGAACACCTGTTGCTCTACCTCGTGCTGGCGTTCGGCACCCTGGCCCGCCCGTCGGCCCTGTTGGAACTGCGGCGGTCGCAGATCGACTTCGAGAACCGGCTGATCAACCTCAACCAGCCGGGGCGGCAGCAAACCAAGAAGTACCGCCCCGCCCTCCCCATGGCGAAAGCGCTGTGCCCCTGGCTGAAACGGGCCGAGGGGGAACAAGTAATCGCCTACCACGGCAAGCCCGTGGCGAGCATCAAGACCGCCTTCACCGCCGCGCGGGAGAAGGCGGGGTTGGACGCCTCGGTCACGCCCTACACCATCCGCCACACCATGGCGACGGAGCTGCGCAGGCGCGGCGTGCCGCAATGGGAAGTGGGCGGCATGTTGGGGCATCAAAGCGCGGGATTCCGCACGACGGAAATCTACGCTAAATTCGACCCTACCTACCTGGGCAAGGCCATCGAGGCCATAGACGCCTATTTCACCGAGCTGGACGGCCTGACCGCCTGCTCTTTGCTCAACCATTAACCCTGGCACCGCGCGTGCGAGTTGCGTTCGAGAAACGGATGACGACCGGGATTTCCGAGGGGCGGAAAAGGACGAAGCCCCAAGGTTTCCCTTGGGGCTTCGATGGTGGGCGGTACTGGGATTGAACCAGTGACCCCTACGATGTCAACGTAGTGCTCTCCCGCTGAGCTAACCGCCCGTGGCCGGATAGGCCGAACCGGAGGCATGGCTTTTAGCCAATGCCGGATGCGTTGGCAAGGCTTTATTTTGCGGGCACGGCAGCCGCGTTTCAAGCCCCTTCGCGCGGGATTGGCGTTTGCCTCTGCGGTTTGTTACACTGCCGCCGATGAGGACGAGGCCGAAGCCGACGGGGATGGGGTGCGGCGTCTTCGACAACACGTTGTCGGAGCGCATCGGCGACGTTTTGGAAATTCTCTACCCGGATGCCCAGTCCCTGCCCCTGGTCCTCGCCTCGCCGCACAGCGGCTGCGACTACCCGCGGGACTTTCTCAAGAGCACGCCGCTCGGCCCGCTCGCCATCCGGCGCTCCGAGGACGCCTTCGTCGATCACCTGTTCGCCCTCGGGCCGAAGCACGGCGTCCCTTTGATCCGCGCGCTGTTTCCCCGCGCCTATCTGGACGTCAACCGCGAGGCCTATGAACTCGATCCCGAGATGTTCGAGGATCCGCTGCCGCCCTTCGTCAACGCGATCTCGCCGCGCGCCGCCATCGGGCTCGGCACGGTTCCCCGCGTCGTCGGCCACAACCAGCCGATCTATGCGGGCAAGCTGCGCTTCGCCGAGGCGCAGGAGCGCATCGAGGAGCTCTATTACCCCTATCACGCCCGCCTGGAATCGCTTCTGCGCGACACCAAACGGCGTTTCGGCGCCTGCCTGCTGCTGGATTGCCACTCCATGCCGACCAGCCCGAGCGAGGACGCCGCAGACCCCTTCGGCCCCGACATCGTGCTCGGCGACGGCTTCGGCGCCACCTGCGACGCGGAGATCGCCGACACCGCGGAGCGCGTGCTCTCCGAGCTCGGTTTCGTGGTGGCGCGCAACCGCCCCTATGCCGGGGGCTTCACCACCCGCCACTACGGCCGCCCCGGCCGGGGCACGCACGCCCTGCAGATCGAGATCGCCCGCCGCCTCTACATGAACGAGGAGACGATGACGCCGCTCCCCTGCCTGCCCGAGATAGCGCGCAGGATGGCGGTTCTGGTCGAGGCCCTGGGCAAGCTTGCGCTGCCGCTGGCGCAGCTCTCCGGCCGCAGCGCCGAGGCGGCGGACTGAACTTTACTCCGCCTTCGCCGGGTATTTCCCGGTATCGACGCCGGTGGCGGTGTAGATGGCGCGCCCCACCGCCGCCAGAACCCCGCCCGGCGCAATCAGCCTGACCTCCGCATGCAGGATGCGGCGGCCCTGGTGCAGGGTCTGCGCCTCGGCGCGCAGCACGCCCTCGATCGGAATCGGCGCGAGGTAGGTGGTGGCGGTCTCCACCGTCACCACGGTCTTCTTCAGGGTGCGCAACGCCACGCCTGCCGCCATATCGACGAACAATGCGGCGATGCCGCCGTGGGCGATTCCGTAGGAATTGGCGAACTCCGGCCTGAGCGGCAGGGAGAGCACGGCGGTGCCGGGGCCGGTCTCCTCCACCGTCACGTCCATGAAGCGCAGGAAGGCGACGCTGCCGAAGTGCCGCTTGATGAAGTCCGGCCAGTCCTCGGCGCCGGGGTCGATGTGGGTTTTGAGTCCGGTCATGTGCGTGCCTCGATCACCTTGAAAGCGGAATCCTCGGCAATCACGGCGCGGGCGGAGAACGCCGCGTCGATCGCCGATTCGTAGGGAAGATGGCGGTTCGCCACGAGAAGCAGACGCCCGCCCGGCGCCAGCGCGGCGCGCGCAGAGCGGATGAAGCCGCGGCCGATTTCCGGGTCGCCCGCCTTGCCCTCGTGGAACGGCGGGTTGCTGATCACCCAGTCGTAGGGGCCGAGGCCCGGCTCGGCCAGCACGTCGTGCCAGCGGAAGGCCAGCGTCACGCCCGGCGGCGGCGCGAGGTTCAGGCGCGCCGCGGCAAGAGCGGCGGCCTCCGCCTCCACCGCGTCCAGACTGGCGATGCCGGGGCAGCGGCGCAGCAGCTCGCGGCTGAGATAGCCCCAGCCCGCGCCGAAATCCGCCGCCCGGCCGGAAATCCGCGCATCCAGGCAGCCCGCCAGCAGACGGGAGCCGGGGTCGATGCGGTCCCAGCCGAACACGCCGGGCGCGGAAACCGCGGCGATGGCGGACACCGGCCGCGCCGCGGCGGCGGTGCGCCAATCCCTGCAGAGCGGCGGCAGCGGGCCGTTGCGGCGCAGCCAGAACACCCGGCAATGGTGCTTGGAGAGACGGCCGATCTCGCCAAAAGCGCGCCCTACCGCCTTTTCCACCGCCGCCGCGCCCGCATCCGCCGCGCCGGCGCAGACCACCAGGTCGCCCTCCGCGGCGAGGGAAAGGGCGCGCGCCACGTCGGCGAGCGCCACCGCCTTGTGCTTGGAGAGCAGGCACAGCACCGTACCGAAGGCTCCCTCTTCCGGCGCTTCGGGCCGCACCTCGAACCCGGCGGCGGCAAGCGTGTTGAATGCAGGGCGAAAACCCTGCGCGCAGACCAGGCCGCCGCGCCAGGGCGCAAGCGCCGGATCGGCCGCGGCGCGCAGAAACAGGCCGCGCCCTCCCTCGGGGAACGGCAGGAGGCCGGTGGAAAACGGCGTCAGCAGGGCGGCAACGGCATTCGGCGTCATGCCTCCTGACATACCCACGGCCTTGCTCCTTGTCCAAGGGAAAGCGGCATGCCGGGCGATTGCATCGCCGCGTCGAGGTGCCCATAATGGCCGCCGTTCGCCAACAAGGCCCAAGTCCGATGTCCTCCTTCCCGTTTTCCGATACCGATCTGGCCGCGCTTGCGCGGCGCATGCGCGACCTTGCCGTCGAGGCGGGCGCGGCGATCATGCCGCACTTCCGCAGCGCCGCCCTGGAACGCCGCGACAAGCCCGACGGCACTCCGGTCACCGCCGCCGATCTCGCCGCCAACGCGGTGATCCTCGCCGGGCTGCGCGCGAGCCACCCCGGCATCGCGGCGATCAGCGAGGAGGAAGGCAGCGACGTGCTGACCGACCCGGACCGCCCGTTCTTCCTCATCGACCCGCTGGACGGCACCAAGGAGTTCCTCAACGGCAGCGGCCAGTTCACCGTCAACATCGCGCTGGTGGTCGACCGCCTGCCGCTTCTCGGCGTCGTCTACGCCCCGGCGATCGAGCGCCTGCAATGGGTGCGCGGCCCCGGCGACGCGGTGGAGGAAGCGCCGCCCCACACCGCGGACCGCATCGGCGCGCTCGCGCCGATCCGCAGCCGCACGGCGGACAACGCCGCGCTGACCGCGGTGCTATCGCGCTCCCACATGAATCCGGAAACCCGCGCCTACGTGGCGCGCTATGCCGTCGCCGCCTCAAGCCGCGCAGGATCCTCGCTGAAGTTCTGCCTGCTCGCCGCGGGCGAGGCGGACTTCTACCCGCGCATGGGCCCGACCTGCGAATGGGACACCGCGGCGGCGCACGCGGTGCTGCGCGCCGCAGGCGGCCGCGTCGCCGCGTATCCGCAGGGGGAGGAACTGCGTTACGGCAAGCCCGGTCTGCGCAATCCCTTCTTCATCGCCTGCGGCGACGGAGTGAACCTTTTGCCCGCGTGACCGCAATGACCCTGCCGCTGCGCTTCTCCCTGTTCTATGCGAGCCTCTTCCTGGTGGTGGGCATCCAGTTGCCTTATTGGCCGGTGTGGCTGCGCGGACGGGGCCTCTCCGCCACCGAAATCGGCATTCTGGTGGCCACCCAGCTATGGGTGAAGGTCGCCTTCAACCCGGTGGCCGGGCACATCGTGGACCGCACCGGCCGCCGCCGCCCGGTGCTTTTCGTCCTTGCCGCGGGCTCGCTCGCCGCCACTGCGCTGTTCCCGCTGATGCCCGGCTTTCCCGCGCTGCTCGCGCTCTCGGTGGTCAGCGGCGCGCTCTTCGCCGCGATTCTGCCGGTGGGCGACAACCTGACGATGACCCACGTGGTGCGCGAGGGCCTCGATTACGGGCGCATCCGCCTGTGGGGGTCGCTTGCCTTCATCGCCGCCTCCAGCGCCGTCGGACGCCTGCTCGATGCGACCTCGGAAAGCATCGTCGTCTGGCTTATCGTCGGCGGCTTCGTGCCGCTGTGCGGCGCGGTGTTCGCCCTGCCCGACGCGCCGCCGCCCGCGGCCGCCACGGTCCCGGCGCGGCTTTCCTGGATCGACCTGCTTTCCTCGCCGCTCTACTGGACGTTCCTTGCCGCCACCGCGCTCACCGGCGCGAGCCACGCGGTCTATTACGGCTTCGCCACCCTGCATTGGAGCGCGGCGGGCATCGACCACGCCCTGATCGGCGCGCTCTGGGGCACCGCGGTCGCGGCCGAGGTGATTCTCTTCGCCTTCAGCGGCAGGGTGGTGCGCGCCCTCGGGCCGTTCCGCCTGATCCTGCTCGGCGGACTGGCCGGAGTGGCGCGCTGGATGCTGCTCGCCTTCATCACCGAGCCCTGGATGTTGTTCCCGGTGCAGACCCTGCACGCCTTCACCTTCGGGGCGACGCACCTGGGCGCGATGCACTTCATCGCGCGCCACATCGCCCCCGGCCTCGCCGGGCGGGCGCAGGGCCTCTATGCAGCGGCGGGCAACGGCGTGGTGCTGGGGCTGGCGACGCTCGCGGCGGGCCGCCTCTATGCGGTGGCCGGCGGCCATGCCTTCCTGGCGATGTCGGTGATGGCGGCAGGCGGCAGCGCAGCCGCATTTCTGCTGCTGCGCATGGCGCGGCGCACCGCCGCTTGAGCCGTCATTCGGAAGAGGAGTTGTCCGACTTCTTGCTGGTGTTCACGTAGGCGACCGCCGCGTGTTCCGCGCAATAGGGTTTCCCCGGCAGCGCCTTCTTGCCGCAGAAGTGGAACCCCGGGTCGCGCGGGTCGCCGATCGGCCAGCGGCAGCAGTTCGGCCCGAGATCGACCAGCGACGCCTGTTTTTCTTTTTTCGGTTTCGGCGACGTGCGCTTGATCGGCGAAGGACGCCCGGTCAGGCCGAGGCGGTGCGCCTTGCCGACCACTGCGTTCTTCGAAACCCCCAATTGCCGGCCGATATCTCCCGTCGAAAGTCCCTGTTCCCACAGGCGCGCCAGTTCCGCGACCATCTCGTCGGTCCAGGCCATTGCGTTTTTATCGTCCAAT
>JBFWJB010000198.1:0-5764 GCA_050253435.1 Rhodospirillaceae bacterium | reverse complement strand
TCTTTCTCCGGCATCCGGCTTGCCTTCCGTCCGCACGCAGTCGAGGCTGCGTGCGGATATCTTCACGTTCCGGCCGCCGGAGAGCTTCCGCTTTCCGGCGGTTTTGCATGTGAGCGCTGATGGGGGCAGCAGACCGGTGTTTTCCCCTCGTGGAGGAGACCCCAATCGGTGTGGAAAGCGCAACGCTCGGGTGCCAGGGGCGGAAGGGCGGCATGGAATGACTCCATGTTGTGTTGCCTTCCTATGCCGCATTTCGATTTCCTTATAAGTGAAATATATTCATCTATCTGGCCCGCCGAGTCGGGGTTGGCCTGCGCGGTATGGTGATTGCCGCCGATTCCGAATCGGGATGGTGCAGGCCCGGAGTTGTCGAGAAAAATGACCTAAGTCAATTTTCCACATTAAAATGGCTTCGGTCATTTTTGCGCCTCAAAGGCGGCCTCTCCCAGAGGGTGGGAAGGGAGGGGCGTGGCCGTTTGGAAGCGCGCGTACGGGTGTCTGGAAAGCCTGCGCCGCGCACGCGTTGAAATTTCATAACTAATTGAAATATTAGATAATATAAGGATATTATAAGGTATATGTCGACCATTGATAATGGCGGAATTTCAATATCTTACCCTTATGTGAAGCTCCCCTGACGAGGGGGATTCCAGGAAGACAAAGGCGTTGACGCTTTCCTTTAAGATGACTAAGGTCATTTTATCGACATAGATGACCACGGTCATAGTGTGGCGGTCGAAAGGGGCGTCGGCCGGATGATCGACGCACCATCCCCGGGCAGACCCCGGCAAGGGACGCATGACGTCTGAACATAAACAAACGGAGGAAACGATTTCAATGAAGGGATGATGAGAGGCAATTAGAGCATGAGATGAATGTGCCGTTTATTGAGAAAGGTGGCATGTATGGCAAGCATAATGGATGTAAAAAGCGCGGTCGGCCTCATCAAGGATGGGGCTGTTGTGCTTTCCGGCGGGTTCTATGGAAATGGAACGCCGGCCGCGATCGTCACTGAGATGATTGCCCAGAAGAAGAAAGACCTGACGGTCGCCAACAATGACGGCAATACGGTCGAAAAGGGAGTCGGTCGGCTGGTGGCAGCCGGTCTGGTAAAAAAATTCATCTGCACCTGGTGCGGGCGGCTCCC
Source organism: Rhodospirillaceae bacterium (assembly GCA_050253435.1). Taxonomy (GTDB): domain Bacteria; phylum Pseudomonadota; class Alphaproteobacteria; order Rhodospirillales; family Rhodospirillaceae; genus Oleispirillum. Next base: position 4,617 of record JBFWJB010000198.1, on the reverse strand, counting down.
CCTGGCGCCCGAGCTCGCCGAGAAAGGCGAGATGGAGCTTGAGATCAATCCCCAGGGAACTTTCGTCGAGCGTATCCGCGCCGCCGGTTTCGGCCTGGGCGGCGTGCTGACGCCGTCGGGCCTCAACACGATGGTCGAGGAAAAGTGGGGCGAGCGGGTCACCCTGAACGGCAAGGATTGGCTCTATCACACTCCGCTGCACGGCGATGTGGCGATTGTCGAGGCCGACCGCGCCGATGCCGCCGGGAACCTGGTGTTCCACCTGACCCAGCGCGCCTTTTCGGTGGCGATGTGCACGGCGGCGGATCTGGTCATCGTCGAAGTCAGCAAGCCGATTGAGCCGGTGGGCGCCATCGACCCCGAGCTGATCCATGTGCCCGGAATGTTCGTTGACGTGCTGGTCCCGATGAATGGGGTGATGAACTATGAATAGCAAGGAGCTTATCGCACGGCGCATCGCCAAGGAATTCGTGTCCGGCAACGTCGTGAACCTCGGCGCCGGCGTCCCGCAGCTTGTCGCGAACTACCTCGCCAAGGACGTCTTCGTCTGGCTGCATGCCGAAAACGGCATCGTCGGCATGGGCAAGGCGAATCCGGACCTGCCGCCCGACCGCTACCGCACCGACGCCGGCGAAATGCCGGTCAGCATCATTCCCGGCGGCGCGGTGATCGATTCCGCAACCTCGTTCGGCATCATCCGGGGCGGCCATCTCGACGCCACCGTCCTCGGCACCATGCAGGTCGATGCCGAGGGCTCCATCGCCAACTGGATGGTTCCGGGTGGCAAGTTCGCCGGTCCCGGCGGCGCCATGGATCTGGTGAGCGGCGCCAGGCGGGTGATCGTCGCCACCGAGCACTGCTCGAAAGACGGCAAGCCCAAGATCGTCGAGAAATGCACCTTCCCGCTGACCGGCTACGGCGTGGTCGATTCGATCTTTTCCGAACTCGCCTTCATCAAGATCACCAAGGACGGGCTGGTTCTCATGGAGACGGCGCCGGGCGTGACGGCGGACGAGGTGATCGAAAAGACGGGAGCGCCTTTGGCCGTCAGCCCCGAGCTGCGTGAAATGGACATCTGATCTGGGAGGAAGAACCATGCGCAAGGTATGCGTGATCGGGATCGGCGAAACGCGGATGGGCCGGCTGCCCGACCGTTCGCTGCGTGATCTGATCGATGAGGCCGGCAACAAGGCGATCGCCGATGCCGGCATCGAGAAGAGTGAGATCGGCGCCCTCTACATGGGCAACTTCAATTCCTCTTACCTGTGCGGACAGGGCCATATGGGCGCGCTGGCCAGCGAGGTGCTGGGGCTCGGCAGCGTTCCCACCGTCCGTACCGAGGGGGCTTGCGCTTCGGGAAGCCTCGCCTTCCGCTTCGCCACCATGGCGATTGCCGCCGGTTTCTACGACATCGTCATGGTCGGCGGGGTGGAGAAGATGACCCACCAGCCGACCGAAACGGTGACCACCGGCATCGCCTCGGCCATGGACTTCGAATGGGAGGCGATGCAGGGGTTCACCTTCCCCGGCAGCTTCGCGATGATCGCCAACCGGTATTTCCACGAATACCGCGACGTGAAGCATGAGATGGGGCTTTGCGCCTACAACGCCCACCAGAACGCGATGTTGAATCCGGACGCGCAGATGCCGAAGGATGTGCCGCTGGAGAAGATTCTGGGGGCCGATCTGATCGCCTCGCCGCTGTCGCTGTTCGATTGCTCCCTGGTCACCGACGGCGCCGCCTTCGTGGTGCTGGCCGCCGGCGACGTCGCCGCGCGGGTGAACGGCAAGCACCGCGCCATCGAGATCGTCGGCACCGGCCATGCGGGCGATGCGCTCACCCTGGCCGCCAAGCCGAACATCACCAGCTTCGCCGCAAGCAAGGCGGCGGTGGCACAGGCCTACGCCCAGGCCGGGCTCGGGCCGGACGACATCGATTTCGCGGAAGTCCACGACTGCTTCACCATCACTCAGATCATCAACACCGAAGACCTGGGCTTCTTCCCGCCCGGCAAGGGCGGCGACGCGGTGGCCGACGGCGTGACCGCGCGCGACGGCAAGAAGCCGATCAACATCAGCGGCGGATTGAAGGCCAAGGGCCATCCGATCGGCGCGACCGGCATCAGCCAGATTTACGAAGTCGTCACCCAACTGCGCGGCGACGCGGGCGCCAGGCAGCTGAAGAAGGCCGATATCGGCCTGTCGCAGAACCTCGGCGGCACCGCCGCCACCTGCGTGATCAACATTTTCCGGGGGAGGTAAACCGATGGAAAAGGCGAAAATCTACACCTACTCGGTTTTGATGTCCTCCACCGAGGAGTTCAAGGACCGGGTGCCCTATGTCTGCGCCATTCTGGAGGGCGGCGACGGGGTCCGTTTCGCCAGCCTGGTCGAGGGCTACAAGCCCGGCATGGATGTCGCCATCGGACAGGAAGTGCGCGCCACCGGCAAAGATGCGGCAGGCAAAACGAGCTTCGCTTTGTAAGGGGATGCTCTCAAGTTTCGCATGCCTCTAAAATAGATTTCAGTACCAAGCAGGGTAAGGCAAGGAACAAACCCAATATGAGGGCTTCCAAATGGAAAATACAATAACGGGAGAACTTTCTAACACGCGAGATCTTTCTGGTATTCAACGGTTTTCCGTTGGGTTCGCCAAATGGAGTCATAAGTGGATTCCGAATTCGCTCGTCTTCGTCATTTTGCTGACCGGCGTGGCGGCCGCGCTCAGCTATGCTCTGACGCCCAGCACCCCGTGGCAGGTGGTGCAGGCCTGGGAGAAAGGCTTCTGGGACCTGCTGGCCTTCGCCATGCAGATGTGCCTCGCGATGACGACGGGTTACGTCGTGGCGGACTCGCCGCAGGTCAAGAAAAGGCTGTACCGCATCGCGGCCTTACCCAATAACGCCGCCCAAGCCATCGTGATGCTGACCAGCGTCGGCTGCGTCTGCTTCTGGCTGCATTGGGCCGCAGGGCTGATGGGGATTTGCCTTCTCGGGCGCGCCATGCTGGTCGCCGCGGCGGAAAAAGGCTACAAGCTGCATGTGCCCCTGGTCGCGGCAGGCACCTATTCCTGCTTCCTGGTCTGCAACGGCCCGTCTTTCCCCGCCGCCCTCTTCGTCGCCACGCCGGGCCATCTTTTCGAAAAGGCGATCGGCGTCGTTCCGGTTACGGAAACGATCTTCCATCCGATCAACTTCATCCAGATGGGCGTGCTGGCGCTGCTGTTGGTGTTCTGCGCCTGGAAGTTCATTCCCCCGGATGCTTTCGCGGAAACCGCCAGCCCGGAATTCCTCGATGAAATCAGAGGGTTGACGGCCTCCAAGAGCGATGCCGCGGACGCCGGAGCGGCCAGCAAGTCCCCGGCCGAGCGCCTGAACAGCAGCGTGATCCTGGGAACCGTCATCGGTCTCGTCGGGTGCGTGTGGGTGGTCTGGGCGTTGTGGAACAAGGGCGCCGCGGCGCTGAACCTGAACACCATCAACTTCATCTTCCTGATGCTGGGCTTCGTGCTGCACGGCAGCCCGGCGCGGTTCGTCTCGGCGGTCGCCCGGGCGATCGGCACGGTCGCCGGCGTGGTGGTGCAGTTCCCCCTGTATGCGGGCATTTTCGGCCTGATCAAGTACACCGGCCTCGCCCATGTCCTGGTGGAGTTCTTCGTCACCATCTCGACGGCCAAGACGTTCCCGGTCGTCGCCTTCCTGTACTCGGGCATCCTCAACATGTTCGTGCCGTCGTCCGGGTCGAAGTTCATCATCGAGGCGCCGTACATTCTGCCTGCGGCAATGCAGCTCGGCGTCAACCCGGCGGTGATCATCAACGCCTACACCGTCGGCGACTGCACCACGAACCTGATCCAGCCGTTCTGGGCCCTTCCGGTTCTCGGCCTCTACAAGGTGGACTTCAAGGACATCCTTCCGTTCGGCTTCGTCGTGTGCGTGTTGGCCGTCGTGATCAACTGCATCTTCTACGGCTTGATCTGGTAGCGGGCTGAACCCGGTGCGTGGAGCGCAGCGCGCTCTGCGCGCCGGAGATTTTTTTGGGAGGCGAAGATGAGCAGAATCAAGCGTATCGACCACATCGGCATCGCCGTAAAGGATTTGCTGAAAAGCCTGAAACCGTATCAGGAACTTCTCGGCCTGCCGCTGAACGGCATCGAAACGGTCGAGTTCGGCGGCGCGATCCTCAGCGTCGCTTTTCTTCCCCTGCGGGAGACGGAAGTCGAGCTGTTGCACACGACCGGAACGACGGGCCTGGTGGCGGAGCATATCGCCAAGCATGGCGAAGGCATCAACCATATCGCCTTCGAGGTCGATGACATCGACTCCTGTTACCAGGAATTGAAAGCCAAAGGCACCAAGTTCATCACGGATGGAGTCGTTCCGGGATCGAGAAATACGAGGGTGTTGTTTTTCGATCCTGGGGAATTCAACGGGATATACATAGAATTGATCGAGATGCCTAAGAAAAAATGAATGTGGGATTTTAAGAAAAACTGACAAATCTACGCGTGCTTTTCGATAAAGCAAGCCAAAATCGTGCAAAGCACGCCATTCTTTGAGAACATCTATGGCGTGATTTATCCGATCTTTACCAGTATTCCTCGTGGCCGCAAGGGCA
>JBFWJB010000197.1:0-5822 GCA_050253435.1 Rhodospirillaceae bacterium | reverse complement strand
CTCGGAGAGCCGGGGCTCCCATGCGGCCTCTACGGGCCAAGGTGTGGAACGGTCTTCCGAGCGCGCCGCCGGTCGCGGCGAACGACCGGCGGCGCATCAATATACCGCAGCTTCCAGACACAAGGTGTGGAGGGTCCGCGACCCTCCGCAAAGTTTTTGTATTCTGCTAACCCTCGGGAAACGCCTGCTGCAGCCGGCCGCCGATACGCAGCGGCGCGACCGAGAGCGCCCGTCCGGAGCGGTCGTCGGTTTCGACGAAGACGCCGCACAGCGTCGCCTCGCCGTCCGCCGGGGTCAGGCGGTCGCCCGGCACGCGGCGGGTAAAGCGGGAAATCGCCACGTCCTTGCCCATGCCGATCACCGAATCGTAGTCGCCGCACATGCCCGCATCGGTGAGGTAAGCGGTACCGCCCGGCAGCACCTGGGCATCCGCGGTGGGCACGTGGCTGTGCGAACCGACCACCAGAGAGACCCGGCCGTCGAACGCGTGGCCGAGCGCCATCTTCTCGCTGGTCGCCTCGGCGTGCACGTCGACGACGATCGCCGCGATGGTGGCGCCCAGGCGGTAGCGCGAGAGGATATCGTCCAGCACCTGGAAGGGATCGTCCAGCGGCTCGAGGAAGAGCCTGCCCATCACCTGCACCACCAGCACCTTGCGCCCGTCGGGCAGCGGAATCTCCGCGCTGCCGCGCCCCGGCGTGCCCTTGGGAAAGTTGGCGGGGCGGACCAGCCGCGCGTCGCCATCGATGTAGGAGATCAGTTCCCGCTGGTCCCAGACGTGGTTGCCGGTGGTCAGCGCGTCCGCCCCCGCCTCGTAGAAGTCGGCACAGATCTTCGGCGTGATGCCGAAGCCGTGCGCCGCGTTCTCGCCGTTCACCACCACGAAATCGAGCTTCAAGTCGCGCCGCAAACCCGGTAGGGCGTCGAGAGCGGCGGAACGTCCGCTGCGCCCGACGATGTCGCCTAAAAACAGAATTCTCATGAAAACTCGCCGTTCTTCCGACGGACGCGCAGCCCGTCGCGCAGGGGCAGGACGCCCCGTTCGGTCAACACCATGTCGAGACGTCGGTCCCAGGACTCATGGGGCACCATCTCGATTTCCTGCACCGCGAAGGCGGCGCCGAGAGCGGAGACGCGGTAGCCCGCCTCCGCCAGGGCCGCCAGGGTGCGGTCGTAATAGCCGCCGCCGTAGCCGAGGCGGTAGCCGTCGGCGTCGAAGGCGAGAAGCGGCATCAGGATCACGTGGGGAACGCAGCGCGGCGAGGAAGCGGGCGGATGCCGCGTCTCGAAGGGGCCGCGCTCCAGCACCGCGTCGGCGGCCCACTCGCGGAAGATCAGCGGCTCGTCGATGGTTTCCACCACGGGAAGAGCGATGCGCCAGCCGACCTGGCGCAGCCAGTCCACCAGAAGCCGCGTATCGAGTTCGCCGCCGATCGGGTAGTACGCGGCGATCACGCCGTTTTCCGGCGGCACAGCGAGCAGCGGCACGGTCGCCGCATGGCGCACCAGACTTTCCGCCGCATGGCGGCGGTCCACCGCGTCGATGCGGCCGCGCAGGAACTTGGCGTTGCCGCGCAGGGCCCGCTTCGTCGCGGCCACGGATTCGCCCACAACAGACGGCATCAGCATGACCAACGCACCCCTTCGTGCGTGCGCCGCCCCCTATGGGCGGCGCCGGTTTTCGAACGGTTTGCAAGGAAGCGGCGGGGCCGTTACGACCGTCGGCATGTGGAATCCACAAGGGCCGCTCCAACAAAGTGGGCGCCATATGACAAGACCACGGTCAGGTCAGGGACGGCTCCCTTACTATTAACGTTGGCCCCAGTGATGTCGCGGACCTAACGCATCGCACAGCACCCGCCTTCCTTCTAATCTAAGCACCCCGCAGCCGTTCGGCAATCGTTTCGACTCGCGTGGAGATGGCTTCGATGGCGTCCACCACCACGGCCTCCGCCGCGGCCTTGGCTTCCGCCCCGCCGGACCCCGACGCGGCACGCAGTTCCTCGAGCTCGCCGTAGGTTTCGGCCAGTTCGTCGGCGACGAGAAGGCCGACCATGGCGAGCAGCAGATTTTCCTGGATCGGGCCGATCGCGGCGGTGAGTTCGCGCCCGCGCTGGTCGAGATAGCGCCCGAGGCGGCCGATCTGCGCCTCCTGCCCATCGTCGCAGGAGATGTGATACTGGTGTCCGGCGATGGTCAGCGTGACCTGGGCCAAGGGATCATCCTTCCAGCAGGCGCTTAAGCCGCGCCATGGTCTCTCCGATCCCCTCCGAGGCCTGCTGCGCCGCCGCTTCCAGGGCGTCGCAACGGTCGCGCAGACGGGTGGCCTCCGCCCCGCCGTCCAGCGCGAGAACGGGGATCTCCCCGGCCGGGCGCGGTTCGGCGGCGCCTTCCAGAGAAGCCACCGCGGCATCGAGGCGGCGCAGCGCCGCTTCGACACGAGAAAGTTTATATACCGCGAATGGTTTCAATGTATTATCGCCGTATTCCGTGAAGCGGACTTAAGGATAGTTCCGGAACCCCTTGACGTCAATCGCAGGTATTCAAGCAACGTGACTTTCTGTGACTTGCCGGTTCTGATCGTCAACGACCGCGCCCAGGCGCTTGCCGCCTTTGCCGCCGCCGCGGCATGCGGCCGCGCCGTGCAGGTGGAAACCCCGGCGGACATGGCGGAGGTTCTGGGCCCGGCGTGGATGCGCGCCTTCCTCGATTCCTGCGCGGCGGAGCCGCCCGGACCGGTGGTGTTCCACTGCGGCGGCTCCGCCGGGCTGGCGCAGGCGGGGCTCTACCTCGCCCTCCCCGCTCTGCGCTTCGACCCGGAGCCAGGCTCCCCGCCGCGCGTCGCCGCGGCGCTCGCCGAGATTGCCGCGGCGCAGGGCGCTACCCTGCTGCTCGGCCCGCCGCCCGCGCCGCACTGGCGCTTTCCGCCGCCGGTGGCGCGGCCCGACCCCACAGCGCTCGCCGCCGCCGCCGCGGCGTGGCTCAACGGCCTGTGAAGGCGGGCTTGCGCTTCTCGACGAAGGCGGCCATCCCCTCCTTCTGATCCGCGGTGGAAAACAGCGCGTGGAAGCTTTGGCGCTCGAAACGCAGACCCTCGGCGAGGGTCGTCTCGAACGCCGCGTTCACCGCCGCCTTGGCCGCCAGCGCGGCGAGACGGCCCATCCCGGCGATGCGCCCCGCCGCGGCCAGCGCCTCGTCGAGCAGCGCGTCGGCGGGCACCACCCGCGCCGCCAGGCCGATGCGTTCCGCCTCGTGGGCGTCGATCATCCGCCCGGTCAGCACCATGTCCATCGCCTTCGCCTTGCCCACGGAACGCGCCAGGCGCTGCGTGCCGCCCGCGCCGGGGATGACGCCGAGGGTGATCTCCGGCTGGCCGAACTTCGCGGTCTCCGCGGCGATGATGAAATCCGCCATCAGCGCCAACTCGCAGCCGCCGCCCAGGGCATAGCCCGCCACCGCAGCGATCAGGGGTTTGCGCAGGTGCGACGCCGCCTCCCAGCCGTCGGTGATGAAGTTCTCGCGCACGCAGTCCGCATAGGTCTTGTCCGCCATTTCCTTGATGTCCGCGCCGGCGGCGAAGGCCTTCTCCCCGCCGGTGAGCACCACCGCGCCGACCGCATCGTCGGCGTCGAAGGCGGCGAGCGCGGCCTCCAGCTCCTTGATCAACGGCGCGCAAAGGGCGTTGAGGGCGTCCGGGCGGTTGAGCGCGATCACCCCCACCGGGCCCCTGGTCTCGACGTTCAGGTATTGATACGGCATGACGGTTCCTCCGATGACGATGCCTCATGATGCGGTGTCGCGGCGCTGCGCGCAAAGCCGAACCCTTCCCTCCGCGCGGGATTTGCACTAGCGTCTGGGGATAAACCCTTTTTCCGGAACCGCGCCGCCATGCCCTGCCGCCTCTACCTGATCACCCCGCCCGCCCTGCCCGACCCCGCCGCCTTCGCCGGGGCGTTCGCCGCGGCGCTGGACGCGGGAGACGTCGCCTGCGTGCAGCTGCGCCTCAAGGACGTGGACGACGACACGGTGCGCCGCGCCTGCGACCTGCTGCGTCCGCTGGCGCAGGAGCGCGGCGTCGCCTTCCTGATCAACGACCGCCCCGACCTCGCGCGCGAACTCGGCTGCGACGGCGTGCACGTGGGGCAGGAGGACGCCACCTACGCCGAGGCGCGGAAGATCGTCGGCGCGGACGCCATCGTCGGCGTCACCTGCCACGATTCCCGCCACCTCGCCATGCTCGCCGGAGAACAGGGCGCGGACTACGTCGCCTTCGGCGCGTTCTACCCGACGCCGACGAAAATCCCGAAATCCACCGCCGAGCCGGAGATCCTCGCCTGGTGGTCGGAACTGTTCACCGTGCCCTGCGTCGCCATCGGCGGCATCACCGTGGACAACGCCGCGCCGCTGATTGCCGCAGGCGCTGACTTCCTCGCGGTGAGCAGCGGCGTGTGGGCGCACCCGGACGGCCCGGCGGCGGCGGTGGCCGCCTTCGACCGCCTGTTCGCTGCGGCGAAAAACTAAAACTTTGCGGAGGGACTCGGTCCCTCCGCGCCTCCCATAACTTTATGTTTTTGCGCGAAGCGCGATAAGACGATCACGCGGCGTGACGGTTGATTGCCGCTACGCGGCAAAAACCAGTTATGGAATCAAAGGGGCCGAGCCCCTTTGCGGGGTCCAGGGGCGGCGCCCCTGGCCTGGTTCTTCAACCCGCCGCCAAGGGAACCGAACTCTCCTCCTCCTCCTCGGGGGCGGCCGTGCGGCCTGCGAAAGCGAAGGTGCCGACCAGGGCGGTGAACGGCGCGGTGGCGATCAGGGCGATGCTGCCGACCATGGTATGGAAGATTTCCGCCGCCACATAGCCGAGGTTCAGCACGTTGGCGAGCGGCACCCCCTGCCCCATGAACAGCATCAGCATCGTCACGTAGCCGCCGGAATAGGCGAGCAGCAGCGTCGTCGTCATGGTGCCGGTGACGGCGCGGGCGACCGCCAGCGCCGAGGTGAACAGCTCGCGGCGCGGCAGGTCGGGGCGGTGGCGGGCGATTTCCGACATCGACACCGCCACGTCCATGGCGAGGTCGACCATCGCCCCGCTGCCGGCGATGAAGATGCCGGCGATGAACAGGCCGCTCAGGTCGAGGCCGGGAAAGCCGGAGTAGAGCAGGGTTTCGGAAAACGGCCGCACCGCGCCGTTGAGCTTGAACGCGGCGGAAAGCCACACCGCCAGCGCGCAGGCCGCCCCGAGGCCGAGGAACGCCCCGGCGAAGGCGACGCACCCCCGCCGGTCGAGGCCGCCGACCAGGGCGACGATCGCCGCGAGAATTACGGCGGTGGCGGCGAAGCCGACGAGGATGGGGTCGTAGCCCTTGAGGAACAGCGGCACCATCACCCGCCAGATCATCAGCACGGTGAAGACGAACGACAGCAGGGCTCGCAATCCGCTGGAAAACCCCAGCGCCAGCAGCAGCACGGCAAACGCCGCGAACAGCCCGAATTCCAGATCGAGGCGGTAGTGATCGACGGCGCGGGCCGCGGTCACTTTGTTCCCCTCCGCCGAAAGGTTGACCAGGGCGCGGTCGCCGGGGCGGAAGAAGGCGTCGAGCTCCATCTTGCCCATGATCAGGTTCTCGGCGTCGATCAACTGCCCGGCAAAGGCGCCCTCCTCGATGCGCACGCGCAGCCGCTGCTCGCCTTCGCGCACCAGGCCGTACTGGCGGACGCGCTGGTTGTCCGCCTCCACCACCGTGCCGCGCACGACGCTGACCCCGCCCGGCAGCCGCGCCTCGAACCCGGTCGGGCGGAACCACAGCGCCGCGCACGCCGCC
>JBFWJB010000196.1:0-5830 GCA_050253435.1 Rhodospirillaceae bacterium | reverse complement strand
GACGAGGATGCGCTGGAGGAGTTTCTCATCCAGCATGCCGACGTGGCGGAGGCGTTCTTCCAGCAGAGCGTCTCGGTTTCCGATTTCCGACCTCTACGTCGGCGATATCGCGGGCGACATGGAGGCAGGCGCCTACACCGTGGAGGTCACGGTGGATGCGGACGGCAACATCACCGGCGCCACCATCGACGGCGTGGCGCTGGAGGTGAGCGATCAGACGCTCAAGGGCGTCGAAGGCACCGCCTACGAAGGCTTGCGCCTGGTCTATACCGGCGGCGACGACAACGCCGGCACCACCGATTCGATCACGCTTACCGTAGAGGCGGGCTTTGCCGACCAGATGGTGGCGGTGCTGGAAAGCTACGTGGACGAAGACGACGGCCTGATCCAGAACCGCATCGATTCTCTCGAAGACACCATCGATTCCAAACAGGACAAGCGCGACCGGATCGAGGAACGGGCGGACGCTTACTACGACTACCTCGTCGAGTACTACGCAAAGCTGGAAACGGCGATGGAAGAGGCCGAAACCTCCCTCGCGCTGATCGAGCAACTGTTCTCATCCAACGACGACTGACCGAATCCAACGATATCTGTAATGGAGGGGAATCCATGACCGGAAACATTCATGAAATGGGCGCCAAGGCCTACGGCGCGGCGCGGCGCACCCAGACGCCCCTGCGCATCATCGTGGAACTCTACGATTCCGTCCTGTGTTCGGTGGCGCACGCCAAGGTGGCCTGCCTGCAGGAGGATTTCGAGGGCGAATTCAACGCGATAACCTCGGCGACCAAGATTCTGCAGAGCCTTGATGGCGTGCTCAACCAGAACGACCCCAAGGCGAAGCCGGTCGCCGAACTGCTGCACGACTACTACAAGACCACGATCGTGCAGCTGCACCGCGCCAAACGGTCGAAATCTCCGGAGTCGGAACTGCGCTACGGCAGCGTGCAGCGCCAGGTGCTGGCGATGCGCGAGGCCTTTGCGGCGATTGCGGGGGTGCCTTCCCTGGTCGTCGAGAAGGCGGAAAAATCTGCCTAGTTCCAGGCAGATACTGCCGAGTGACGGCGGGGGTCGCGGCTGTTAAAACGGGATCATAACGGTGAATGCAGTGAGCGGAATGGGCAGAACCGCAGCCGTTGACGACAGTCACGCCACGGGGACGTGGATGGACGAGATCGCCGTCAAGGTAGGGCCGGGTTCGACTTCGGAGGATATGACCGACGAAGCGCTGATGCTGCGCGTCCAGGACGGCGACAAAGAGGCCTTCCGCCTGCTCGTCGCCCGCCACATCGACCGCATCGTCGGCACCGCGCGGCGCATCGTCGGCGCGGCGGAGGCCGAGGACATCGCCCAGGACGTCTTCCTCAAAGTGTGGACCGCGCGCGCCCAGTGGACGCCGGGCCAGGCGCGCTTCCGCACCTGGCTCTACCGCGTCGCGGTCAACCGCTGCATCGACCACACCCGCCGCGTCCGCTCCACCTCGATCGACGAGGTGCCCGAGATCGCCGACGATGCGCCCGGCCCGCTCGCCCAGTGCGTGCAGCGCGAGGAGGCGACGCGCCTGCGCGCCGCCATGGCGCATCTGTCGGAACAGCAGAGAACCGCGATCACCCTCTATTACCACGAAAGTTTGACGGCGGGCGAGGTTGCGGAGATTATGGGGCTGCGACTGAATGCCGTTGAATCCCTTCTGAAGAGGGGGCGGCAAAAGCTTAGAACAGTGCTTAAATAAAGCCACAGGACGTGGTGATGTCGGAGGGGTCATGACGCCAGAAGAATTCCGGGCGTTGCTCGATACCTACGGTGCCGACCTGACGCGCTGGCCACATGCGCGCCGCCAGGCGGCCCAGAAGTTGTTGCAGGATTCCGAGGCCGCGCGGACCCAATTCGCGGACGCGCAGGAACTCGACACCCTGTTGTCGGTTGCCGAGCCGGCGTTGACCGAGGCCCGGCGCAAAAGCCTTACCGACGCCATCCTCGACAATCTGCCGGACGACCCCCTGCCGCGCCAGGCGCGGGAGTTGCCGCGCGCCCCCGGGCGCCCGGCTGCGGCGCGTTCCGGCGAGGCCGGGATCGGCGTCCTGGTGCGGCCGCTGGCTGGCCTGTGGGCGGCCTGCCTCGCCTGCGGCATTCTTCTCGGCGTCGGCCTCTACGTCGGGCAGCAACGCCTGACCCCGGCCGTCGAAAGCGATTGGACCAGCACGCTCACGGTGTTCGGCGTCAACTGAGGCTCGGGCCTGAGGCGGTTTCGATGAAACGATGGCTGATCGGTTCCCTGGCCTTGAACGTCCTCCTCATCGGGGTTGGGACTGGGTTCTTCTTTACGTCGATGGCGCCGCGGCTGCCGATGCTGCCGCCGGTGGGGCCGCGCCCGGGCATTCAGCGCGACCTCCTGCAGGCGGCGGAGACCGCGCTTTCCGGCGCGGACCGCGAGCATGCGCTGGCCATCCTCAAACGGAATTTCCAGGGCATGGAGGGGCCGCCGCCCGGCGGGCCGCCGCGTCCGGAGGATATCCTGCAGGCCTTCGTCGAAGGCCGCCTGCCGGAAGACCGCCCCTTCGCCGACCCGAAATTCGAGGAACGCCGCAAACGCGAGATCGGCGCCCTGCGCGCCGCCTTCGCGGAACTCATCGCGACGCTCGACCGCCCGGCCCGCGAGGCCTTCGCCCGGGCGATCCGCACCCGCATGGAAAGCGTGCGCGCTTGCCTCGATTCCGGCCCGCCGCCGCGGCCGTAAAACTCCAAAACTTTGCGAGGGGTCTCGGACCCCTCGCGCTCCCCATAACCCCGTGCGATTGCAACGGGAGGTGTTGTCTGCCGCTGCGCGGCAAAAACTAAGGGGAGGTGCGGAGGGTCCGCGACCCTCCGCGAAGTTTTGGTTCTATTCCCCCGCGGGGCCGAAGGGCAGGGTGATGGTGACCGCCAGGCCGCCGTCCGGGCGGTTGGCGGCGGCGATGTCGCCGCCGTGGGCGGCGATGGTGCGCCGCGCGATGGCAAGGCCGAGGCCGTAGCCCTGGCCGGCGCCGCCGCGCACGAAGGGTTCGAAGATGCGGCAGAGGGTGTCGGGCGCGACGCCGGGGCCGTCGTCCTCCACGGAGATCACGTAGACGCTGCGCGCCGCATCGGCGGCGAGGCCGACGGTGACGGTTCCCCCGGCGAAGCGCAGGGCGTTGCGCACGATGTTGTCGAGCGAGCGGCGCAGCAGTTCGGCGTGGCCGACCACGGTGGGGGCGGGTTCGGGCAGCGGGCCGATGCGTTCCGCCACCGCGACGCCGGATTCCTGCGCTTCGAAGCGCGCGTCGGAAACCACCGAGAGAAGGAGTTCCTGCGGGTCGAAATAGTCGGGATCGGCACCCTGGCCGGTTTCCACCCGCGACAGGGAGAGCAGTTCGCCCACCAGGTCGTCGAGGCGGCGCGCCTCGGCTTCGATGCGCGTCAGGCCGTCGTCGAGGCGCTCCGGCGAGTGGCGGGCGAGTTCGGCGGCGAGGTGCAGCCGCGCCAGCGGCGAGCGCAGTTCGTGCGAAACGTCGTGGAGCAGGCGCTCGCGCGCCGCCACCAGTTCCTGCAGGCGGGAGGCCATGGCGTCGAAGTCGCGGGCGAGGTCGGCGATCTCGTCGCTGCGCCGCCCCATGGAAGGGGCCAGCCGTGCGCCGAGGTCGCCCCCGGCGAGGCGCTCGAAGCCGCCGCGCAGCCGCCGGATCGGCCGGGTGAGGTACCAGGCGAGCACGGTGCTGAACAGCAGGCCGCCGACCGCGCCGATGGTCATGATGTCGGGCGGAATGTCGAAGGGGCCGCGGTGAGGGGCGACCTCGCGCACGTCGTAGACGATGCGGTGCACCGCGCCGCCGGGGTCCGTCACGTCGCGCACGTAGAGTCCGTCGGCTTGCGGCGGTTCGCCTGCCGGGGGTTCGATGTGCAGGCGGCGGCGCGCCACCTCGGGCCAGGCGCGCATCAGGTCGTCGAAGGCGGCGGTGCCGCCCCAGTGCAGCGCCGTCTCGGCGGAGGATAGCGTCATCGCGATGACGTTGGGCCGCGCCGCGATGCGCGGCGGCGTTTCCGGCGTGCGGTAGAACGCGAAGAGCACCCACAGCGCCTCGAGGATGAGGAAGAAGGTCAGCCAGAAACCGAGAAGAATCTTCCAGAACAACCGCACCCGCATCAGGCGTCTCCCATGCGGTAGCCGACGCCGCGCACCGTCTCGATGGCGACGGCGCCGAGCTTCTGGCGCAGGTTGCTGACGTGCACGTCGATGCTGCGGTCGTAGGGGCGGCGCGGGTGGCCGAGCACGCGCAGGGAAAGCTCGTCCTTGGTGACCACGCGCGGCCGTTCGCGCAGCAGGATTTCCAGCAGGTTGAACTCGGTGGCGGTGAGGTCCAGGAGGCGGCCGTCGAGCGCCGCTTCGCGCCGCGGCGCGTCCAGGCTGAGGCCGCCGTGGCGTAGCGGTCCGGCGGCGGGGGCTTCGGCGGTGCGGCGCAGCACCGCGCGGATGCGCGCCACCAGCTCGCGCGGCGAGAACGGCTTCGGCAGGTAGTCGTCGGCGCCCATTTCCAGGCCGAGCACGCGGTCCACGTCGTCGCCGCGCGCAGTCAGCATGAGAATGGGAATGCGGCTCTCGGCGCGGATCGTCTTGAGCGCGTCGATGCCGGTGCGGTCGGGCAGCATGACGTCGAGGATCACCGCCGCGAAGCCGCCGGAAAGCGCCGCGGCGATGCCCGCCTGCGCGGTGTGGCGCGCCGACACGGTGAACCCTTCCGCGGCCAGGTATTCGGTCAGCATCGCGGCGAGTTCGCGGTCGTCGTCGATCAAGAGCAGCGTCGCCATCTCTCCTCCTCCGCCTTCAAGATAATCCCTCATGCCACGCTTTGCGCAACACCTGGAAGGATTTACGCCTTGCTTACACTTCCTTGCCGGTGTTTTGACGGCGGCGCGCCCGCGGCGAAGCTATATTGGCTTCGGTTGCCCCCGTGGCGGCGGTTTTTGCGAGCGAGGAGGATCCGGTGAGCGAATCGGCAGGACAGGCCTGGAGAGCGAAGCTGACGTGGCGCCGCGTCGCCGTGGCCGCAGCGGCGGTGGCGGTGCTGGCGGTGGGCGTACGGATGCTGTGGGGCGGAAGCGAGCCGCCGCCGCCGACGGTCGCCGCGGCGCTTGCCGACATCGAGGATACGGTGCTCGCCGACGGCACGCTGCAGGCGGTGCGCCAGGTCAACGTCGGCGCCCAGGTTTCCGGTCAGATCAAGGCGATCAAGGTGAACCTCGGCGATGCGGTCGCCGAGGGCCAGCCGGTGGTCGAGATCGATTCCCTGACCCAGCAGAATTCCCTGCGCAACGCCGAGGCGGCGCTCGCTAGCGTGATCGCGCAGCGCACCGCCAAGCTCGCCTCGCTGGAACAGGCGGAGCTCACCTTCAAGCGCCAGAGCCGCCTGGTGAAGCAGGACGCGGGCTCGCGCGAGGACTACGAGGCGGCGGTGGCCAGCCTCAAGACCCTGAAGGCCGGGGTGGCGGAACTGGACGCCGAGATCGAAAAGGCCAAGGTGGCGGTGGACACCGCCAAGATCAACCTCGGCTACACCCGCATCAGCGCGCCGATTTCCGGCACCGTGGTGGCGGTGGCGGTGGACGAGGGCCAGACGGTCAACGCCAACCAGACCACGCCGACCCTGCTCAAGCTCGCCCAGCTCGACACCATGACGGTGTGCGCCGAGGTTTCCGAGGCGGACATTCCGCGGGTTTCGCCGGGGCAGACCGTCTATTTCACCATCCTCGGCGAGCCGGACAACCGCTACTACACCAAGGTGCGCGCCATCGAACCCGCCTCGGAGAACTTCAG
>JBFWJB010000195.1:0-5830 GCA_050253435.1 Rhodospirillaceae bacterium | reverse complement strand
GTCAAAGGGGTGAGGGATTGGCCGGACCTGGACCGGCGCCTGACCGAAGGCGCGCGGCGCATTCTGCGTTCGCGGCCCTTCACCGCACCGCCGATTCCCGGCGACGATCTGTTGCAACCGATCCGCGACGGCGATGACTTGGCGCGTGAGGGGCGCGACCTGTCCCATTGCGTGGCGAGCTATGGTTCCGATGTGCGTTCCGGCCGATGCTATTTCTATCGCTGGCTGGGGGCGGAGCGGGCAACGGTGGAACTGGCCCTCGGCGAGGATTTCCGGTGGCGGCTGGCCGAAGCTTTGGGACCGTGCAACGCCAAGATTTCGGCGGCGACGCGGCAACGGATCGAGGGTCTGGTGGCCGCGCAGACGGCGGCGCGCCCGCTGCTGCTGGAAACCTATGTCGCGGGCGGCATGTACTATGATGCGGCGGAGATTCTGCGGCGGTTGGCCTGGGGTACACCCCTGCGGCTGCGGCGGGAGCCGGCCAATCCGCACGATCCCCTGGCGATCGAAGTGTTGACCGAGAGCGGACTCAAGCTCGGCTATCTGCCGCGCGCGGTCAACCGCGAACCGGCGGAGGCGATGGATCGCGGCGGCGCGCTGCGGGCGGGGGTGGTGAAGGCGGACAACGTCTACGACATCCGCATCCGGGTGCAGGCGGCGTGACCGGCGGAACAAAGCGTGACCGTTTCCGTCACGCCGCCGTGTGCAGAATGCGGTATGCAGACGCCCTTTACAGACTTCGTGCCGGATCGCATGCGCCCCGCCTGGTGGTGGAGTGGCACGCAGCTTTGGGAAATGCTTCCCGGCGGAAGGGTGCGTCTGTATCTGCCCTGGGGGCCGGACTTCGGATGTTGGCGATGGCACGGCGCGGCGTGGGAGGAGGATATTCCTGCCGCGCCTTTATTCGATCGGCGGGGAACCTGGCTCGACCCGGCGGGGCCGCGCGACGATGTCTGGCAGGGCTCATGTGCCGCGCGTGCCGCGTATTTTTCGGGCATTCCCTGGGCGTTGCGCGCCCGTGCGGCGCAGGAGGATGACCCCTGGCGCTTTCTGGTGGCGGAAGCGGCGCAAATTTTCGGACTGCGGTCCGAATATCCTGAGTATTGCGTCTATACGAAACGCGAGGATGCCGCGGGTTCGGACGTTTTCGAATTGTTTCCTGGAGACTTCGATGGAGATATCCGGTGGTGGTATCCCGGTTCGGTCTACGTCCGGGAAGAGGCGTTTGAGCCTTTCGCCGGTATATTGCGAAGGATCATGCCGGAATTCGACTGGTACGGCGAAAACCGTCTTTATGGGCCGCAAATCGAGGCTTTTGCCGATACTCTCGACCGGATGGCCGAAGGGATTCCGGCGGCCGACGAGGCTTCAACGATAAAGACCGGCGCCTATTTTCTTGCTATCGAGGCAGCGGACTTCCAACGGCGCAAAAGCCGATTGGCGGGGATGGCGGGCGATCTCCGTCGTGTCGCGGCGCTTGCTCTGCAGCGGGGGAGCAGCCTTTGGATTCTGGGAGTGTAGCCGTTCCGCATGCGTCTTCCGGCAGGTGGGACGTGTTGAATGGCACCCTCGTTCACTCGGACCGCAGCGCACCGAAGGCGCGCGCAGGTGCAGGGAGGGCGAAGCCCGAGCAAAATCCTCTCCCCGCAACCATTGAAAAACCCCGTGCATCCGCATGGGGCTTTTTATTGGTTATAGGGGAAAGGCTCAGCGGTCCATCAGGGTGGAGAGCGGCTTGGTGACGCCTTCGAGCCCGGCCATGGCGAACAGCGCAAGGAGGAGCCGCCCGGCATGTTCCGCCGCGTGCTCGTGGCTGTACCACTCCGCAGTGGAGTGCAGGTTGCCGCCGAGGCCGCCGCCGCCGAGGCCGGTGGCGGGCACGCCGAGGCTCATCGGGATGTTGGCGTTGGTGCCGAGGGGCGGCCAGAAGAAGGGCTTCAGTCCTACCGCCTCGGTGGCCTGCCACAGCGCCTGGATCAGCGTTTCCTCCTCGCCTGCGTGTCCTGCGGGGCGGTTGCCGATGCGGCGGAACTCCACGGTGATCGGCTGGCCGTTCCAGCGCGCGTTCTCCGCGGCGACGGCGGCGTGGACGATCTCTTTGATCTGCGCATCGATGCGGTCGAGCACCTTCGGATCGACGGAGCGGATGTCGATCTTCGCCCGGCATTCCGCAGGGATGGAATTGACCGTGGTGCCGCCGGTCACGGTGCCGAGGTTGAAGGTGGTCTTCGGTTCCGTGGGCGGCGCCAGTTCGGAGAGCGCTGCTCCGGCCCGGCACAGCGCCTGGATCGGGTTGGGCATGCCGAATTCGAGCCAGCTATGCCCGCCCTTGCCGGTGAAGACCATCTCGTAGCGGTAGACGCCGATGGCGGTGTTGATGATGGCGCCCGGTTTGTCCAGGGTTTCCAGGCAGACGCAGGCGTCGATGTCGCGGTCGTCCTCGAAGACCTTGCGCACGCCCTGGAGGTCGCCCTCGCCCTCGTGGCGCACCGTGCCGGTGATCATCAGGCGGCCGCACGGCACCAGCCCGGCATGGCGGATCGCCCGCAGGATGGAGAGGTTCATCGCCAGCCCCGCGGTGTCGTCGGACATGCCGGGGCAGTTGAAGACGCCGTCCTTCTCGGTGATGGTGAGCGGCACATCGGGGCCGAACACGGTGTCGAGGTGGGCGTCGAACATCACCTTGGGCCGTGGCGCGCTGCCGTTGACGAAGCCGCGGACATTGCCGATTTCGTCTTCGCTGCAGTCTTCCGCGCCGTATTTCTCCAGCTTGGCCTTGTAGAGCGGGGCACGCGCTTTCTGCTCGGCGAAGGTGGGCGAGGCCACCTGGACCAGTTCCTTCAGTTCCTCCAGGGTGTTCGCGGCATCCTGCTTGAGGAAGGCGAGGGCCTTCTGGATTTTTTCATCGGCAGAGAGCGCAGCGATGGCCTGCCGCACGGGGTCTGAAACGGAAATCGACATGTCGTTTCCTTCCCATCCTGGGGTTGGAGCGATCCCGGCCGCCGCGGCGGAGCGCAAGCGGCCGGGGAAGGGGAGCATCTAGGCGACGAACAGCATGTTGCCGATCAGCACCGCGATCATGCCGAGCGCACAGGGAATGGCGGTGCGCTTGACGATGTCCATGGTGCTGACCCCGGCGACGCCGGCAACGATGACGATCACGCCGGCCACCGGAGAAACCGGGCGCAGCATCTCCGCGGCGAACTGCATCGGAATGATCATCGAGATGCCCGCATGGCCGAAGGAGGCGGCAACCGTGGGGGCGAGCCCCGCCAGCGCCGAGAACGCGGCCACGCCGCTGCCGGTGAGAATGGCGATCAGGCCGATGCACAGCGACAGGACGATCGTGGTGCCGGTCAGGCCCATGCCGCTGCTCTTCGCGCCGTCGATCATCAGGGAGACCACCCCGGTGTTGGAAAGCCCGGCAGCGAAAAGCTGGGCGACGAAGATCAGCGTCACCACCGTGGTCAGCACGCCGCCCATGCCCTGGAACATGGACATGCCGTCGTCGAACGTCTTGCGGACGTCGCGGAAGCGGATGAGATCCACGCACATCGCAAGAACCCAGCCGATGAAGAGGGCAGTGGAGATATCGAGCACGATGGTCTTCGACACCAGCTTATTGAAAGTACCGATGAGGGCCAGCGGGAAGATCGGGAACAGGGCGTAGTAGGCCGGAATGTGCGCGCACTTCTCGGCGAACTTGCGCTCCTGCTCCGCGTCTGCCGTCGTGCCCTGCGCGGCGCCTTCCTTGTGGTCGAAGTAGCTCTGCACGATGACGTGGGCGATGGTGATCACCGCCACGGCGCCGAGGGCGACGGGAAGCTGATACTTCACCAGGTAGACGATGAGATCCACCCCCACGGTCTTGGCCCCCAGGATGGCCATTACCGACGATGGCGCATAACTCATGCAGCAGGTGGTACCGATGATCGCCGCGGCGCTCGCCTTGGAAACCCCCAGCCCGGTGACCAGCAGGGGATACATCGAGACCACCAGCACCATGGCCAGGCCGGCGGCGCTGGGCACCACCACCACCAGGGCGTGCCCCAGCAGGAAGGCGCCGCCCAGCAGCAGATAGCGGTTCTTGAAATAACGCAGGGGGCGGATGCAGATCTGCACCAGTTTGCTTGAGGCGCCGATGCGTTCCATGTATGTGGCGAAACCGCCGGCGACCAGGATCAGGAAGCCGATGTGGGAAATCTGATGGATCGAGATGGTGCGGAGGAGATCGAAAAGGTCGAAACCGATAAAGCCGGTGGATTTCTGCGAGGCGGGAAGAATTTTTGAAGCGCCGCCGAGGATGGCGAGAAGGTTGAGGCCGAGGCCGGCAAACAGCAGAGTGATGTTGACGTTGTATTTTTTGATGATGGCCCAGGCCGTGAGGCCTGTTCCGGCGATGGCGATATACGGGATTATGGGTAGCATAAAACTGTCTCCCTTGATTCAAGCTTTATTTTTGAATTGCTTTTACGATACGCTGATCCTTGTTTGACGACGGAATGTTGGAAGCTCAACTTCTTGTATTTGATATTATACTGTTATAAGTATTTTGATTTCCTCGTGGATACGGGGCGGCTATGGCGCCGTGCCGTGTGCGATCACCCCGCCGAACATCGGTTCGGATGCGTATTTCGGCAGCCGGGCGGGGGCGAGAGCGGTCATCGAAAACCATCCTTGGCCGTGGCCGTGTATGCACGTAACAGCTCCTATCACCTTGAAACGCATACGCTTCGGAATGGCCGTATTCTAGGAGAATCGCCATTATCGTATGCATACCCCCATGCACCGTAACTGCATGGGGGTGCATGCGGACATGCATGGTGATATGCATGGATGCATGGCGATATTGCCCATTTTGTGGGCATGGCTGCCGCCATTGCCCGCCCCCTTCTTCCGGTTTTTATTGCGCCGTCCAGCCTCCGTCGACGGTGATCGCGGCCCCCCGAATCTGCGTGGCCGTGTCCAAGCACAGGAATGCCGTCAGTCCGCCGATCTGGGCGGGCGTGGCGAACGCGAGGGACGGCTGCTTTTCCGCCAGCAGCCGTCGCCGCGCCTCTTCTCCGGTCAGCTTCTCCCGCTCGGCGAGCGCGTCGATCTGCGCCTGGACCAGGGGCGTGAGGACCCAGCCCGGACAGATCGCATTGGCGGTGATGTCGTGCGCCGCGGTTTCGAGGGCCGTGACCTTGGTCAGGCCGATGACTCCGTGCTTGGCCGCGACATAGGCGCCCTTGTCGGGCGACGCGACCAGCCCATGCGTCGAGGCGATGTTGACGATTCTGCCGAACCCTCTGTGCTTCATGCCGGGCAGCGCCGCGGCGGTGGCGTGGAAGACGGCGCTGAGATTGAGGGCGATGATCGTATTCCAGCGTTCCGTCGGAAAGTTTTCCAGGGGGGAAACGAACTGCACGCCGGCGTTGTTGACCAGGATGTCGAGGCGGCCGAAGCGGGTTTCGGCGTCGGCGATCATGCCGCGGGTCTGCTGCGGGTCGGAGAGGTCGGCCGGGCTGAAGACGACGTCCACGCCGTAGGTGCGGGCGATGCGGGCGCGGATCGTCTCAATCGCGGCGGGGTCGCCGAAGCCGTTGAGGACCACGGAGGCGCCCTGTGCGGCCAGAGCCTCCGCAATGCCTAGACCGATGCCGCTGGTCGAGCCGGTGACGACGGCGATTCTGCCCGTGATGGCCATGCTCAAATCTCTCCTTGTTCGTCGGGGTTCGGGGGGCGGGCGGCATGTCCGGCGTGCCGGCTGCGGAGGTTGCGTTCGCAGTCGCGACCTGAAATAATAGTAAATCCTTATGCTTGACAAAGATGCGGCGCATTCCGGCGT
>JBFWJB010000194.1:0-5835 GCA_050253435.1 Rhodospirillaceae bacterium | reverse complement strand
GCGCAGGGGCGCATTCAGCGAGTGATCGGGGCTGGAGAGGCGGCGGTTCATGCTGATCACGTCGGTCTCGGTGACGGCGAGCTTTTCCGCAATCGCGGTCACCACCTCGGGGCGGAGGTCGCCTTCCTCGATCGCCTGCATCTGGCCCTTGAGCTTGCGCAGGTTGAAGAACAGCTTCTTCTGCGCCGCGGTGGTGCCCATCTTCACCAGCGACCAGGAGTGCAGGATGTATTCCTGAATCGAGGCGCGGATCCACCACATCGCATAGGTGGCGAGGCGGAAGCCGCGGTCGGGGTCGAACCGCTTTACCGACTGCATCAGACCGACGTTGCCCTCGGAAATCACTTCGCCGATGGGCAGGCCGTAGCCGCGGTAGCCCATGGCGATCTTGGCGACGAGCCGCAGATGGCTGGTCACCATCTTGTGCGCGGCGGTCATGTCGCCCTGGTCGCGATACCGGATGGAAAGCTCATACTCTTCCTCGGGGGAGAGCATGGGGAACTTACGGATCTCTTGCAGGTAGCGGGTGAGGTTGTGTTCCGGCCCGATCATCAGATCGACGGTTGTTGCGGACATATTCTGCCCTCCCTTCTCAGCCGTGCATTCGGTCCAGGTGCGCTCCATGGGGGATGGAGGCGCTTATTGTCGCGGGGGTACTTGGGGGCTCCCCCGCTTGACAAGAACCATGGTGGAATTCCCTATATGGCAAGTCAAGTATTTATTTTCGCGGCCTCGCGGAAGGCGGCGATGAGGGCTTGCATGTCATTTGGGAGGGCTGCTTCGAAGGATAAAAAATCGTTTAAAATCGGGTGGTTAAAACCGATACGGTGGGCGTGGAGCGCCTGCCGGGGGAATTGATCGATAAAACCCTTCAAATTGTCAGGAAAATTTCTCATACCATGGCGTGGCGCTCGCCCATAAAGCGGATCGCCAACGAGGCTATGATCGCATTGGGCGAAATGGACTCGGATCTGATGGGTGCGCCCGGTGGCGAGGCGGCACTCCACCAGGGTGGCGAGTCTTCCGAAGCGCTCGAGCACGCGGTAACGGGTGAGCGCGGTCTTGCCGCCGCTTTTGACCACCGCCATCTTCTTGCGGTCCTTCGGGCTGCGGCCGATGTTGCCCTCGATCTCCCCGGCCTCCGCCGCCACGTAGCCCCAGACCAGGGCGGTGTAGGCGCGGTCGAGAGTGTGCGCGGCGAACTGCGCGGCGAGGCCGTTATGCGCCGCGTCGGACTTGGCGACCACCATCAGGCCGCTGGTGTCCTTGTCGATGCGGTGGACGATGCCCGGCCGCTTCACGCCGCCGATGCCGGAAAGCCCGTCGCCGCAGTGGGCGAGCAGGGCGTTGACCAGGGTGCCCTCGGGGTTGCCCGCGGCGGGGTGCACCACCAGCCCCGGCGGCTTGTCGAGCACCAGAAGGTCGGCATCCTCGTAGACGATGGTGAGCGGAATGTCCTCGGGCTGCGGCTCGGCGGCGACCGGCGGAGGCGGCGCGACGCGGAGGCTCTGGCCGGGTTTGACCTTGGCGGAGGGGTCGGTTAAGGTGCCGCCGTCGATGCTGACGCGCCCGTCCTCGATCAGCGCCTTGAGGCGCGAGCGGGAGATTTCGGGGAAGCTTGCCGCGCACGCCTTGTCGAGGCGGACCGGGGCCGCGTCTTCCGGCCAGATCGCGGTAAGCGTCGGAGGCGGGGCGTCGGCGGACGTCAAGGACATGGAGCGGATGACCGTGCTCAAGATCGCAAAAGGTGTCGCCATCGGCCTGGGCGTCCTCATCGTCGCTGCGATGGCGCTGATGGCCTATGGCGTTTTCTTTTATAAGGCGGCGGAGAAAAACCTACAGCAGGAAATCGCCGCGGTCCCGGCGGCTCCGGCGGTGGCGGTGGACGGCTTCGACGCGATCGGCCTCGGCCAGCCCGTGGGCTCCTCCGTCGCGGCGGTGACCGCGCAGGGCGGCTTGGTCTACGTCACGGTGCGCGGCGGCGGCGAGCCGGACCGCGTGCTGGTGGTCGACCTGACGCGCCGCCGCGTGCTCGGCCGCATCGATATGGGCGCCGCCGACAGCCGCCCGCCGCGCCCGGCCAACTGAGGCCGATGATGGCGGCAGGCGCGGTTTCCTGTGCGGCCGATGCCTGGCGGACGGTGCGCGAGCACGCCGCCACCGCCTGGCCGTGCGAGGCGTGCGGCCTTCTCATCGGACACGCCGCGCCCGAGGGCTGGCGCATCGTGCGCGCCGCGCCCACCGCCAACCGCGCGCGCGACCCCGCCCAGGCCTTCGAGCTGGACCCCGCCGCCCGCGCCGCCTGGCAGCGCCGCCTGCGCGAGGCGGGCGGCGCGGAGGCGGTGATCGGCCATTACCATTCCCACCCCGGTGGCGCGCCGCGGCCTTCCGCCGCCGACCGCGCGCGGGCGGAGGAGCCGGGGCTGGTCTGGCTGATCGTCGCCGCCGACGCCGCGGGCGCGGGGGCCGCCGCCGCGTTTTTCGCCGAGGCGGAGCACGCCCTGCGCGGCGTCTCCTTCCTGCCCGATGCGGACCCCTGAAAAAACGCTTGCGCCGCCTGCGTCCTGCGGGTAGAAGGGCGCTCCGCTACGGCCGTGACCCCATCGTCTAGAGGCCTAGGACACCGGCCTTTCACGCCGGCAACACGGGTTCGAATCCCGTTGGGGTCGCCACCGTCGGCGGGTGCGGGCAAACCGCGCGGACTGCTGGACAAGCCCATCCGTTCCGTGCTAATCACTCGCCTCACGTTATCTAGGTCCCCATCGTCTAGAGGCCTAGGACACCGCCCTCTCACGGCGGCAACCGGGGTTCGAATCCCCGTGGGGACGCCAGCTTTGCTGGCAATGCGGACATCCACGATCTTCCGATGTGTGCGCACGGGGCGATGCCCCGCGTTTCGCCGTGCGCAGGGGGATTGGAAAACCGCCGCGTCTCCCCACCTGAGGACGGACACCCCCCTGAGTAGGAGATCGAAGACGTGAGCAACACGACGGAGCAGGAAGAGGTCCCGGATTTCAGCAACGGCCCGGCGTTGCGCGCCATGGCGATGCCCGCCGACACCAATCCGAGCGGCGACATCTTCGGCGGCTGGCTGCTGTCGCAGATGGATATCGCGGGCGGCAGCCTGGCGCGGCAGCGCGCGGGCGGGCGCATCACCACCGTGGGCATCGAGGCGATGACCTTCCACAAGCCGGTGCTGGTGGGCGACGAGGTGAGCTGCTACACCACGCTCTTGCGCGTCGGGCGGACCTCGATCCGCATCAAGATCGACACCTGGGTGCGCCGCGGCGATCAGTTCGACCACATCAAGGTGACGGAAGGCGTGTTCACCTATGTCGCGATCGACGAAAACCGTCGTCCGCGTCCGATCGATGCGGAATGACGTGCGATAGTCTGGCGCTTCCTTTCACGAGACCTTATGATTACTCTTGAGAATGGGGGCGCGCCGATTCGATAGGGGCCGCGGCGGATGTTCCGCCGCGCAGCATTGAAAGTGATGATGTGACGGGTTCTTCCAAGGGTTTTCCCGCAAATCGAGACGACTCCCTGGTTTCGCCTCCCCAAAACTACGAGGATGCGAAAATCATGGCCCGCCATCCGGACCGCCGCTATCGCACGGCGGTGGCCGCGGCGACCAACGTGGCGCCCGAGATTCTCTATTACATGGTGGACGATCCCGACCCGGAGGTGC
Organism: Rhodospirillaceae bacterium; assembly: GCA_050253435.1. Taxonomy (GTDB): domain Bacteria; phylum Pseudomonadota; class Alphaproteobacteria; order Rhodospirillales; family Rhodospirillaceae; genus Oleispirillum. The sequence goes on along the minus strand of JBFWJB010000194.1, from coordinate 2,144 downwards.
GCCGCCGCATCGCCGCCAATCCGGCGACGCCGCGCCAGGCCGACGGCAAGCTCGCCAACGACGAGGAGCCGGCGGTGCGCGCCGCGCTCGCCGCGAAGATCGCCAACCTGGCGCCGCGCCTCGACCATGCGGAACCCCACGGCCATGCGGAGATGACGCTCGGCATCCTCGACAAGCTTGCGCGCGACCAGCTGCCGATGGTGCGCCAGGTGGTGGCCGAGGTGCTGAAGAACGAAACCCACATCCCGGCCCACATCGTGCAGCGTCTCGCCCGCGACATCGAGATCATGGTCGCCGCGCCGATGTTGGAGTTCTCGCCGCTGCTGGAGGATTCCGACCTTCTGGAGATCATCGAGGACGCCCCGGTGGCGGGCGCCCTGTCGGCGATCTCGCGCCGCCAGGGCGTGAGCGACGCAGTGGCGGACAGCGTGGCGCGCAGCGACGACACCGATGCGATCGTCGAGCTGCTCAACAACCCCACGGCGCAGATGCGCGAGGACACCCTGGACATGCTGGTGGAGCGCGCCCGCATTCTGCCGCCGCTGCACGAGCCCCTGGTGCGGCGGCCGGTGCTGCCGCGCGGCGCGGCGTGCAAGCTTGCCACCTTCGTCGCCGACAACCTGCTCACCGTGCTGGCGGGGCGCGAAGACCTGGAGGCGGAAACTTTGGTGGCGGTGCGCGACGCGGTGCACAAACGCCTGGCCGAAACCTACGGCAAGGACAACGGCAAGGCCCCTGCGCGCGCGGCGGCGCGCCCGAAGGATTCGCCCGAGGACCTGCGCCACCGCGCGATCATCGAGCGCGAACTCACCACCGCGCGGGCGATGCATGCGAAGAAGCCGATCTCGGAAGAGCAGATCCGCCGCTCCATCGAATACGAGCACTGGCCGTTCGTCCAGGCGGCGCTGATCGTCACCAGCGAGTCCTCGCTGGAGTTCGTCTGCGACGTTCTGGAATCGCACCATCCGGGGCTGATTCTCGCCCTGTGCTGGCGCGCCGGACTGGGCGCCGAGACCGCCGCCCTGGTGCAGAAGAGCCTCGGGCGCGTGCCGCCCGCCGAGTGTATCGCCGCACCGGACTATCCGAAACCGCCGGAGGAGATGAGCCGGATGCTGTCCGACTTCGCCAACACCGGCGTCCCGCCGCAGGAAACGCTGAAGCGCGCCGCTTGGTTTCGCAGCGCGGGACACTAGGTTCCGCAACAGAAAACGTCGTGGCGTGCCGCGTCTCCTAAGTCCCTTTCTGGGGGCTCTTGGAGCATGCCTGAGAGGGTGGATGGCCACAAGTCCCTCCGAAGATCAGAAGCTCGGACGCGGCCTTGGGGCGGCCGCGGCCGGAGACCGAGTAGGTGGTGGTCACCTCGCGCAGGTCGAAGCCCGCGAAGGTGTCGCGGATCTCCGGGGTGTCGTTGATCGACATCAGGAAGCGCCCCTTGAGGCCGCGCAGGAGGGCCGCCAGGCGCTCGAAGTCGGCACGCGCGAACAGGTGCCGCCCGTAGTCGCCCTCGCAGCCGAAGTACGGCGGATCGAGGTAGAAGAGAGTCTCGGCCCGGTCGTAGCGGGCGATGAACTCGGCGTAGGGCAGGCACTCGATGACGACGCGGGCGAGGCGGCAGTGCAGATCCTCCAGGAGCGTCCCGAGCTTGGTCACGTCGAAACGGGCCGGACGACCGGGATCGATGCCGAAGTTGCGGCCCGAGACCTTGCCGCCGAACGCGGTGCGCTGGAGATAGAGGAATCGGGCCGATCGCTCGAGGTCGGTCAGGGTGTCGGGATCGGTCGCCACCAGGCGCTCGAACTCCGCCCTGGTGGTCAGCTGGAACTTGATCATCTCCATGAAGGCCACGTAGTGGCGCTGGAGGACGCGGAAGAAGGTGGCGACGTCGCGGTTGAGGTCGTTGACCACCTCGGAACGCGGCGCGGCGGCGCGGCGCAGGAACACCCCGCCGCCGCCGACGAACGGTTCGGCGTAGATGTCGTGGGGGATGCGCTCGATCTCGGCGATGATGCGCCTGGCCAGGTTGCGCTTGCCGCCCAGGTAGGGGGTGACCGGCCGGACGGCCCGGACGGGCGAATGATTCGACTCCGTGTGCATTGTGGGATACTTCCTTACCCCGCCCGGTCGACGGGTGCGGGGACGGCCCG
>JBFWJB010000193.1:0-5866 GCA_050253435.1 Rhodospirillaceae bacterium | reverse complement strand
GCTCTTCCGATCTACGCTGTCCGCCTGGAGCCGCCTGAAACTCGAACGCGGCGCGGCGATCATGCCGCCGATCGCGGTGCGGTAGGACGTAAAAACAAGGCCGGGCGCTGCCCGGACCCGCAAGGGGACTCGGTCCCCTTGACCCCCTAACTGGTTTCTCGCCGCGTAGCGGCCATCAACCGTCACGCCGCGCGAGGGCTCTATGGCGCTACGCGCAAAAAATCGGAAAGTTATGGGGTGCGCGAGGGGACCGAGTCCCCTCGCAAAGTTTTTGTTTTCAGCCGCGCCCCGATGAGGAATTCGACGTTGCCGTCGGGACCGGTGATCGGGCTTTCGGTGATGCCGTCCACGCGCCAGCCCTGGGCGGCGAACCACGCCGCCACCTCGGCGCAGGCGCGGGCGCGGGCCGCGGCGTCCTTGACCACGCCGCCCTTGCCCACCGCGTTTGGCCCTACCTGGAACTGCGGCTTGATCAGCGCGATCACCCAGGCGCCGGGCGCGGCCAGGGCCAGGGGCGCGGCCAGCACCGTCTGCAGCGGGATGAAGCTCGCATCGCACACCACCGCGCCCACCGGCTCGGGAATTTCCGCGACGGAAAGATTGCGCGCGTTCACCCCCTCCAGGGAGACCACCCGCGCATCGGCGCGCAATTCCGCCGCCAGTTGGTCGTGCCCCACATCCACCGCGTAGATGCGCACCGCATCGGCCTGCCGCAGAACGTCGGTGAAGCCGCCGGTGGAGGCCCCCACGTCCAGGCACACCCGCCCCGCCGCGTCATAGCCGAAATGCGAGAGCCCATGCGCCAGCTTCAGCCCGCCGCGAGAAACCCAGGGCAACGCCTCGCCCCGAACCTCCACCGCATCGCCCGCGGCAATGCCGCGCGACGGCTTGTCCAGCACCGCGCCGTTGACGAAAACCGCCCCCGCCTCGATCAGCATCCGCGCCCGCGCCCGCGACGCCGCCAAACCGCGCGCCACCAACGCCTGATCCGCCCGGACGGTCATGGCAAAAAACCAGGCCAGGGCTCTGCCCTGGACCCGGCAAGGGGCGCGGCCCCTTGCATCCCATGACTTGTTTTGCGCGTAGCGCCATAAGCCTGCCGCAGGGAATGACTGCGCTTCGCGCGAAAACCGTAATGGGAGGTCCGGAGGGACCGAGTCCCTCCGGCGGGGTGCAGGGGCGGAGCCCCTGTTCCAGGCAGGCTAGGTGTCATCCCTTCCCCAGCGCCGCGCGCACCGCCTTGGCGATGCCGGGGGCGTCGAGTCCTGCGGCCTTGATCTGGCCGCTTTGGCTGTCCTGTTCGAAGCAGGCGTCGGGGATGTGGAGGGAGCGCACCTTGAGACCCGCGTCGAGCAGGCCGTGGTTGGCTAGCGCATCCAGCACCTGCGCGCCGAAGCCGCCGGAGGAGCCTTCCTCCACGGTGACGAGGGCAGCGTGGCGTCCGGCGAGGTCACGCAGCAGGGCGAGGTCCAGCGGTTTGGCGAAGCGGGCGTCGGCGACGGTGGTAGAGATGCCTTCCGCGGCCAGGGTTTCGGCGGCTTTGAGGCTGTCGGCGAGGCGGGTGCCGAGGCTGAGGATGGCGGCATCCGTGCCCTCGCGGACGATGCGGCCGCGGCCGATGCGCAGGGGCTTCGGGTTTTCCGGCACGGTTTCCCCCGGTCCGCCGCCGCGCGGGAAGCGCACCGCGACGGGGCCGGAATCGTGGGCCTCGGCGGTTATCACCATGCGGGCGAGCTCCGCCTCGTCGGCGGGGGCCATCACCGTCATGTTCGGCAGGCAGCAGAGGTAGGCGAGGTCGTAGGCCCCCTGGTGCGTCGCGCCGTCCGCACCGACGAACCCGGCGCGGTCGAGGATGAAGCGCACAGGCAGGTTCTGCAGCGCCACATCGTGCACCACCTGGTCGAAGCCGCGCTGCAGGAAAGTGGAGTAGATGGCGACGAAGGGGCGCATCCCCTCGGCGGCCAGTCCGGCGGCGAAGGTGACGGCGTGCTGTTCGGCGATGCCGACATCGAACATCCGCTTCGGGTGCGCCTCGGCGAAGGCGTCGAGCCCGGTGCCTCCGGGCATGGCGGCGGTGGCGGCGACGATCCTGGGGTCGGTTTCGGCGGCGCGGATGAGGGTCTCGGCGAACACCTCGGTGAAGGTGGGGCCGTTGCGCTTCGCCTTTTCCTGGCGGCCGGTTTCCACATCGAAGCAGGAAACGCCGTGGTACTTGTCGGCGGCGCGCTCGGCGGGCGCATAGCCGCGGCCCTTCTGCGTCACCACGTGCACCAGGATCGGGCGGCTCGCCTTGGCCTCGCGGACGTTTTTCAGCACCGGGACGAGGTGGTCGAGGCGGTGGCCGTCCACCGGGCCGACGTAATGGAAGCCCATTTCCTCGAACAGGGTGCCGCCGGTGACCAGGGTGCGGGCGTATTCCTCCGCCTTGCGGGCGGCGCGTTCGATCGAGGAGGGGAACAGCGCGGCGACGTCCTTCATCGCGCTGCGCAGGGTATGATAGGACTGCGAGGACAGCAGGCGCGAGAGGTAGGCGCTCATCGCGCCCACCGGCGGCGCGATCGACATGTCGTTGTCGTTGAGGATGACGATGAGGCGCGAGTTCGCCGAGCCCGCATTGTTGAGCGCCTCGAAGGCCATGCCCGCGCTCATCGCGCCGTCGCCGATGACGCAGACGACATCGCGGTTTTCATGCTTGAGGTCGCGCGCCACCGCCATGCCCAGCCCGGCGGAGACGGAAGTGGAGCTGTGCCCCGCGCCGAACGGGTCGAAAGGGGATTCGCCGCGCTTGGTGAAGCCGGAGAGGCCGTCCTTCTGGCGGATTTTACCCATCAGGCCGCGCCGTCCGGTGAGGATCTTGTGGGGGTAGCACTGGTGGCCGACATCCCAGATCAGGCGGTCGTCCGGAGTGTCGAAGACGTAGTGCAGGGCGACGGTGAGTTCGACCACGCCCAGGCCCGCGCCGAGGTGGCCGCCGGTGGTGGAGACCGCCTCGATCATCGCGGCGCGCACGTCGTCGGCAAGCGCGGGAAGCTTTTCCTCCGGCAGGGCGCGCAGCTCCGCCATCGAGGAAATGCCGTCGAGCACCGGCGTCGCGCGCGGCGCGGATTTACCGTTTTGCATGGTCATCGGCTGCGGTCCACCACGAAGCGCGCCGCCTCTTCGAGCAGGGCGGCGCGTCCCTCGAACACCTCCAGATGCGCCACCGCCTGCTCGATCAGCAGAAGCGCCTGACTGCGGGCGCGCTCCGCCCCCAGCACCGCGACGAAGCTCGCCTTGCCGCGCTCCGCGTCCTTGCCGGTGGCCTTGCCCACGTCTTCCGCCGCGCCTTCCACGTCGAGAAGATCGTCGGCGATCTGGAAGGCGAGCCCGACGTCATGGGCATAGGCGGCAAGCGCGGCGCGCAGCCGCGGCGCGGCCTTGCCCATGATGCCGCCGCACTCGCAGGAAAACGCGATCAGGCAGCCGGTCTTCATCCGCTGCAGGCGGGTGATCGCGGGCATGTCGAGTTCGCGGTGCTCGGCCAGCAGGTCGAGCATCTGGCCGCCGACCATGCCGTGCGCACCGGAGGCGGCGGCAAGGCGGGAGACGAGTTCGCAGCGCACCGCCGGGTCGGTGTGCACCGCGGTGTCGGCCATGGCGCCGAGGGCGGAGGTCAACAGCGCATCGCCCGCGAGGATGGCGGTCGCCTCGTCGAAGCGGCGGTGCACCGTGGGCTGGCCGCGGCGCAGGTCGTCGTCGTCCATCGCGGGCAGGTCGTCGTGCACCAGGGAATAGCAGTGCAGCATCTCCACCGCCGCCGCGGCGCGCACCGCGGCGCGGCGGTCCACATGGAAGAGCGCGGCGCTCTGCATCACGAAGAAGGGGCGCAGGCGCTTGCCGCCGTTCAGGCAGGCGTAGCGCATCGCCTCGACCACGCGGTCTTCCGGCGCGCCTTTGAGCGGCAGCAGGGCGTCCAGTTCATCCTGCACGCGCGCAGCGGAGTCCGCCAGTGCCTCGCGGAAGGCGGCGCGGGGGTCGGTTTTCACCACGGCTCCCCCCTATTCCATGTCCGGCAGGGGGGCGAGGCCGAGGCTGCCGTCGGGGGCCTGGGTGATCTGCTCCACCCGCTCCCGCGCCTCGGCGAGCTTCTTTTCGCAGTGGCGCTTCAACTGCACGCCGCGCTCGAAGGCGTCCACCGCCGCGTCGAGCTCCACCTCGCCGGAATCCAGGCGGCGGACGATCGCCTCCAGCCCGGCCAGCGCCTGTTCGAAGCTCATTTCCGCGATATCCTGGGGGACTGCCGGTTGCTCGGGCATGCGCGTCCTCTGCGTTTCTGGAATGGCGGCGGAGGTGGCGTGCCGCCCCTTGCCGGAGTCCGGTACTGTACGCCGAAGGGCCCGCCGCGACAACCGTGGAGACGGCGGAACCGGGAGACGCCGCCGCCCTTTGCGCACAAGAAGCATTTTCTTTTTCAGGAGAATCGCATACAAATGCGTTCTTAGGGGGAGAGCGGGACCTGATTGTATGGGAACGCCATGGATATCGAACAGTTGCAGAATAACGCCCGCAATGCCAGCGCCCTGCTCAAGGCGATGAGCAACCAGCATCGCCTGCTGATTCTCTGCCAGTTGCAAGTCGGAGAGCGCTCGGTAGGCGAGCTGGAGCGTCTTGTCGGATTGAGCCAATCCGCCCTGTCGCAGCATCTGACGCGCCTGCGCCGCGACAAGCTGGTGCGCACCCGCCGCGTGGCGCAGACGATCTATTATTCGCTGAACGGCACGGAAGCGACGGAAGTCATCCGCACCCTCTACGGCCTCTATTGCACCCCGTCCTATACGCCGACCTGCGCGGTGGCGGAATAGGGCGGCCTCACGCCGCGGTGAACCGCAGCACGCCGTCGGGGCCGGTCTCCTCCAGCAGGAGGCCGCGACCCTGCAGGCAGCGCACGTGCGCCAGCGCCTCGCCCGAGGCGATGACGCGCTCGTGGTCGCCGAGCCCGCCCTCGAACAGCACATCCAGCAGGTCCATGACGCCGCGGGGTTCGCGGCACGCGGCGATCAGCTTGTCGAAGCGCTCCTCATGGTGCGCCTCGAGCTGGCGGATGCGCGCGGAAAGCCCATAGAACGGCCGCCCGTGCGACGGCAGCACCAGGGTCTCCTCCGGCAGGGCGAGGAAGGGGGCGAAGCTCGCGAGATAATCGCCGAGGGGGTTTCCCTCCGGCTCCGCGGGGTAGATGCTGACGTTGGGGGTGATCGACGGCAGCACGTGGTCGCCCGAGATCAACACGCCGAGATCCGGCTGATACAGGCAGATCATCTCCGGCGAATGGCCGGAGGCGGCGATGGTTCGCCAGGTGCGCCCGCCGATCGAAAGCTCCTCCCCGCCGCGCAGGCGGATCAGCTGCGGCGGCACCGGAATCACCTTGCGCGCATAGGCGTTGCCCACCGCGGCGAGACGCGCCAGATGCTCCTCGTCGTAGCCGAGGCGGCGGTAGAACGCCTGCTGCACGTCGAGGAACGACTGCGTCGTATCGATCGCCAGAACGCGTGCGGTGGCCCACTCCAGCCGGCTCATGTAGAGGGGCGCGCCGGTGCGCTCGCACAGCCACGCGGCGAGCCCGGTGTGATCGGAATGAAAGTGCGTGCCGATGATCCGCCGCACCCGCCGGAAGGCAAAGGTGGAGGTCAGCACCGCTTCCCAGGTTTCCCGGGTTTCTGGCATATTCATCCCGGTATCGACCAGGGTGAGCGCGTCGCCGTCTTCGAGGATCCACAGGTTGACGTGGTTGAGGCGGTAGGGCAGCCGCATCCGCAGCCAATGGACGCCGGGCGCGACCTCGCGGACCTCGCCGGTGCGCAGCGCCGGGATGGGGAATTCCAGAACGGAA
>JBFWJB010000192.1:0-5888 GCA_050253435.1 Rhodospirillaceae bacterium | reverse complement strand
GCCGGGCTGGGTGTTGACTTCGAGAATCACCGCCCGCGGCTTCGCCGGGTCGGTTTCGTCGATGCGGAAGTCGGCGCGCGAGGCGCCGCGGCAGCCGAGCACCGCATGCGCGCGCACCGCGAGGTCGCAGATGTGGGCGGCAAGCGCGGGCGGCAGCGGCGCGGGGCAGATGTGCACCGCCTTGCCCTCGGTGTACTTCGCCGCGTAGTCGTAGAACCCCTGGGCCGGGCGGATTTCGGTGACGCCGAGCGCGCGGTCGCCGAGCACCGCGACGGTGACCTCGCGGCCGGGAATGTATTCCTCCACCATCGCCTTTTCGCCGTAGGGCCAGGAGGCGGCGGTGTAAAGCTCGGTGTTGTCGCCGGGGCGGACGATGCGCACGCCGACGCTGGAGCCCTCGTTGAACGGCTTCACCACGTAGGGCCGCGGCATCGGGTCGCCCGCGTTCATGGTTTCGCGGTCGGCCAGCAGGTCGGCGGCCACCGGAATTCCCGCGGCGGAAAACGCGTGCTTCGCCATCGGCTTGTCCATGGCGAGCGCGGAAGCGAGGCGGCCGGAGTGGGTGTAGGGAATGCCCATGATGTCGAGAATGCCCTGGATGCAGCCGTCCTCGCCGAAGCGGCCGTGCAGGGCGTTGAACACCACGTCGGTGTCCTTCGGAATCCCCGCGACCAGCGCCGCGACGTCGCGCTTCACGTCGAGAGACGTGACGCGGTAGCCCGCGGCTTCCAAAGCCTTGGCGCAGGCCGCACCGGAGGTCAGGCTGACTTCGCGTTCGGCGGAGAAGCCCCCCATCAGGACGGTGACGTGCTTGGCCTTGGCGCTCATCGGGCGGTCTCCTCGGGCAGGGGTTCGCCGATGCGGCGGATTTCCCAGGCGAGGTCGACGCCGGTTTCCGCCTTGACGCGGCGGCGCACCTCTTCGCCCAGGGTTTCGATGTCGCGGGCCGTGGCCGACCCGGTGTTGATCAGGAAATTGCAGTGCTTTTCCGAGACCATCGCGCCGCCGACGGCCAGCCCGCGGCAGCCCGCGCGGTCCACCAGTTCCCACGCCTTGGCGCCGGGCGGATTGGCGAAGGTGGAGCCGCCGGTGCGCACCCGCTGCGGCTGGGCATCCGCCCTCGCGGCGCGGATCGCCTCCATCTTTTCGGCGATCACCGCGGCGTTGCCGGGCTGCGCCGCAAAGCACGCCTCCAGCACCACCCAGCCTTCGGGGATGTCGGAATGGCGGTAGGCAAGCCCGAGGTCGTCGGGGTTGAGCACGTGGCGGAAGCCGAAGGGGTCCATCAGCGTCGCCTTGACCAGCACGGCCTTGACGTCGCTGCCGAAAGCGCCCGCGTTCATCGCCACCGCGCCGCCGACGGTGCCGGGAATGCCGGAGAGGAATTCGAGGCCGGTAAGCCCCGCCTTCTGCGCCGCGCGGGCGGCGGCGGTATCGAGCGCCGCGGCGCCGCAGCGCACCGTCTCGCCTTCCACCTCGACCTTGGCGAAGGCCGAGCCGAGGCGGATCACCACGCCGCGCACGCCGCCGTCGCGCACCAGCAGGTTGGAGCCGACGCCGAGCACGGTGACCGGCACCTCGTCGGGCAGGCGCGCCAGGAAGGCGGCGAGATCGGCGAAGTCCGCAGGCTTGAACAGCGCGTCGGCGCAGCCGCCGACGCCGAACCAGGTGATCGGCGCCAAGGGCGCGTCCAGGGTGATGCGGCCGCGCACTCGCGGCAGGATGTCGGCCAAGGACGGGAGGCGGCAGGCCGCGGCGGTCATGGGTTGCCTCCTTCCGGCAGGGCGGCGAGTTGCGACGGCAGGGCGTTGGCCCACTGGCTGATGCTGCCCGCGCCGAGGCAGACCACCAGGTCGCCCGGCTGCGTCACCGCACGCACCGCCACGGGCAGCGCCTCGGGGCCGGGCAGGGGTTCGGCGTGTCGGTGGCCGCGGGCGCGCAGCCCCTCGACCAGCGCATCGCGGGAGACGCCCGCGATCGGTGCTTCGCCCGCCGCGTAGACATCGGCGACGAACACCCGGTCGGCGGCGGCAAGGCAGGTGCAGAAGTCCTCGAACAGGTCGTGCAGGCGGGTGTAGCGGTGCGGCTGCACCACCGCCACCACCTGATGCTCGCCCGCCACCTGGCGCGCCGCCTTGAGAACGGCGGCGATCTCCACCGGGTGGTGGCCGTAGTCGTCGATCACCGCGACGCCGTGCGCCTCGCCGGTCTTGGTGAAGCGGCGCTTCACCCCGCTGAACGAGGCGAGCGCGGCACGGATGCAGTCCGGGCCGAAGCGCAGCATGTGGCCCACCGCGACGGCGGCCAGCGCGTTCTGCACGTTGTGCTCGCCGTGCATGCCGACGGAAAGTCCATCGCAGACGGTGACCTTGCCGCTGCGGCGGCTGGTGATCGCCACGTCGAAGTGCGCGCCCGCCGCGTCGAAGGAGAGGTTGAGCGCGCGGACGTCCGCCTGCGGCGAAAAGCCGTAGGTGATGAGGCGGCGGTCGGAGACCTTGGGGATCAGCGCCTGCACCTCCGGATGGTCGATGCACAGCACTGCGAAGCCGTAGAACGGCACGTTCTCGACGAAGGTCTTGAACGCCGCCTTCACTGCTTCGAAGTCGCCGCAGAAATCCAGGTGCTCGGGGTCGATGTTGGTGACCACGGCGACGGTGGCGGGCAGCTTGGTGAAGGTGCCGTCGCTCTCGTCGGCCTCCACCACCGTCCAGTCGCCGGCGCCGAGGCGGGCGTTGGTGCCGTAGGCGTTGATGATGCCGCCGTTGATGATCGTCGGGTCGAGCCCGGCGGCGACGAAGAGGTTGGCGATGAGGCTGGTGGTGGTGGTCTTGCCGTGGGTGCCGCCCACCGCCACCGCCCACTTCAGGCGCATCAGTTCGGCCAGCATTTCGGCGCGGCGCACCACCGGGATGAGGCGGGCGCGCGCCGCCTGGACCTCGGGATTGCTCGGTTTGACCGCCGACGAGATCACCACGACGCGGGCCTCGCCGAGGTTCTCGGCGGCATGGCCGAGGTGCACCGGAATGCCGAGGCCGCGCAGGCGCTGCACGTTGGCGCCGTCGGAGAGGTCGGAGCCCTGCACCTTGTAGCCGAGGTTGTGCAGCACCTCGGCGATGCCGCTCATGCCGATGCCGCCGATGCCGACGAAGTGCAGAACCCCGATGTCGAGCGGAAGGGATCTCATCGCTTCGCCTCCTCGGTCTTGGGCAGCAGCGCGGCGACCAGGTCGGCCAGGCGCGCCGCGGCGTCCGGCGTTCCGGCGGCGCGGGCGCAGGCGGCTGCGCTTTCCAGGGTGCGCGGCTGCGCGAACAGGGTTTCCAGCCGCGCCGCCAGGGACTCGGCGGTGAAGGCGTCCTGCGGCATCAGCCAGGCGCCGCCCTTCTCGGCGATCGCCTGGGCGTTGGCGGTCTGGTGGTCGTCGATGGCGTGCGGATAGGGCACCAGGATCGCCGGGCGTCCGGCGGCGGTGAACTCCGCCACCGTCGAGGCCCCGGCGCGTGCGATGGCGAGGTGGGCGCGGGCAAGGCGCTGCGGCACGTCGTCGAAGAAGGTGGCAAGCTCCACCGCGAGGCCGCTTCCCGCATAGGCGGCGCGCGCCTCCTCGATGTCCGCCGGGCGGCACTGCTGGCTCAGGCGGATGCGCGCCTTTATCGCCGCGGGCAGGGCGGTCATCGCGGCGGGCACCACCTGGGAGAGCACGGTCGCGCCCTGCGAACCGCCGATCACCAGAATTTCGATCGGGCCGTCCTCGGAAAGGGCCGGGAAGGGCGCATCGGCGAGCGCGGCGACGGCCGGGCGCACCGGCATGCCCACCAGCTCCGCCCGCGCGTGCTTGGGCAGCGCCGCGACCTCGGCGAACGAGGTGGCGATGCGGCTGACGTGCGGCGCGAGCAGACGGTTGGCGCGGCCGAGCACCGCGTTCTGTTCGTGGATCACCGTGGGCACGCCGCGGCGGATCGCCGCGACCATGCCGGGAATCGAGGCGTAGCCGCCGAAGCCGACCACCGCCGCGGGCTTCAGTTCCGCCAGCAGGCGGCGCGCCTGCAGCACGCCGATGCCGAGGTCGGCCACCGCCTTGATGCGGCGCAGCAGGCCGCGCCCGGCGATGCCGCCGGCGCGCAGCGGATAGGTGGGCAGCCGCCCGAGCGCGCCGCCATAGGCCTGGCCGCGCGCATCGGTCAAGAGCGCAAGGTCGTAGCCGCGCCCGAGCAGCGCCTCGGCCATCGCCTCGGCGGGGAAGACGTGGCCGCCGGTGCCCCCGGCGGCGAGAACGATGCGTTTCGGATCGATCGCGGCGCTCATGCGTCCCCCCTTCCCGGATGTCTGCGGGTCAGCGCGAGGACCGCGCCCATGGATATGGCGATGCCGATCAGGGACGAGCCGCCGTAGGAGATGAACGGCAGGGTCATTCCCTTGGTCGGGATCAGGTGCAGGCTGGAGCCCATGTTGATGAACGCCTGCATGCCGAACTCGGCAAGCAGCCCGGACACCGCCAGGAGCACGAAGAGGTTGTCGTCCTTCATCGCGAGGAAGAAGCCGCGCAGCACGATGAAGGCGAAGAGGACGACGAGGAACAGGCAGAGGATCATGCCGAATTCCTCCCCCGCCACGGCGAAGATGAAGTCGGTGTGCGCGTCGGGCAGCACTTCCTTGACCCGGCCTTCGCCGGGGCCGCGGCCGAACAGGTTGCCGTTCTGGAAGGCCTGCAGCGCCTTGGTGATCTGATAGGTGTCGCCGGCGGCGGGGTCGAGGAAGCGGTCGACGCGGCTCTGCACGTGGCTCAGGCCGAAATAGGCGCCGACGCCGCCGGAAACCGCAAGCACCGCCAGCCCGGCGATCCACAGAATCGGCAGTCCGGCGAGGAACAGCTGGCCGCACCAGGTGGCGGCGACGACCACGCTCATGCCGAAATCCGGCTGGAGAATCAACAGGCCGAGCACCACGCCGAGAAGCCCGACGGCGATGTGCATGCCGGGGAAGGTGGGGTCCTCGCGGTGGGAGGAGAGCATCCACGCGGTGACCACGACGAAGCAGGGCTTCATCATCTCCGAGGGCTGCAGCGAGAACCCGGCGACGCGGATCCAGCGGGTGGCGCCCTTGACCTCGTGCCCGGCGAGCAGGGTGAGCGCCATCAGGGCCAGCGCGGCGGCGAAGCCGATCACGGCGATGCGGCGCACCGTCTTCGGGCTTTGCAGCGACAGCCAGAAGATCAGGGCCAGCGCGAGGGGTACGAACATCCCCTGGCGCATCACGAAGTGGAAGGCGTCCGCTCCCTTCTTCATCGGCGCGGCGGCGACGATCAGCATCATGCCGATGGTGATGAGGATGGCGAGCGCGGCGAGCGTCCAGCGGTCCACCGTCCACCACCAGCGGCCGAGGATGCTGGTATCCGCGCGGGTGAAGCCGCGGGCGCTCATGATGCGCCTCCCGCCGCGGCGGCGATGTCGCGCACCATGGCGCGGAAGGCGTCGCCGCGGGCTTCGAAGCTGGCGAACTGGTCCCAGCTCGCGCAGGCGGGGGAGAGCATCACCACCGGGCGGCTGCCGGGGTGCGCGACGGCGAAGGCCTCGGCCTCGGCGCGGGCGCGCGCGGTCGCCACATTGAGGGTGCCGCAGTGCTCGTAAGGAATGGCGGTGCCGATGGTGCGGGCGAACTGCGCCGCCGCCTCGCCGATCAGGTAGGCTTTGACGTTGCGCGGGAACTAGCGGCGCAGCGGCTCGATGCCGCCCGCCTTGGGCCGCCCGCCGAGAGTCCAGAACTGCGTGTCGTTGGCGGTGAGCGCCTTTTCCGCGGCGTCGGCGTTGGTCGCCTTGCTGTCGTTGACGTAGAGCACGCCGTTCGCCTCGCCGACCCGTTCCTGGCGGTGGGCGAGGCCGGGGTAGGTGCGC
>JBFWJB010000191.1:0-5943 GCA_050253435.1 Rhodospirillaceae bacterium | reverse complement strand
CATGGGGGCTTTCGTCTGCGGCGCTCCGCCATACCGCCCAGGTTGCAGCGCCCGCAGCCGGATCCCTCCCCGCCCTAACGGGTGTCGAAAATCGCTGTCGACGCATCGACGCCACCCCCCCGGCCCGCTGTCGACGCATCGACGCGGGCGGCCTCTCCCTGAAATAAATGCGATTCCGATCAAAGGACTAACCCTCTGATCGAAAACGCCCTTGCCGCTCTGCGGCGGCGGCGGCCGATTCTGGAACGCCGCATGCAAATCCCCCCTCGCGGGCAGGCTCGAATCCCCGCCCGCTAAGGTTGCGAACACGCACAGCCATCTCTGCAGAGGTACCACCATGACAAAAGAAGCACTGGGAATGGTCGAAACGCGCGGTCTTGTCGCGAATATCGAGGCAGCCGACGCAATGGTGAAGGCGGCGAACGTCGTCCTCGTCGGACAGCAAAAGGTCGGCGCGGGGCTCGTCACCGCGATGGTCCGGGGCGATGTCGGCGCGGTCAAGGCCGCGACCGATGCGGGCGCCGCCGCCGCCGGCAAGGTCGGCGAAGTGGTTTCCATCCACGTCATCCCGAGGCCGCACGCGGACGTCGAGAAAATCATCCCGACCGTCCCCGGCGAGGCCTAATCGCCGGGCGCATCAACCCTGCGCACAGCCGCTACACGTGGAGGACAGTCGATGTCAGACGATATGGTTGATAAGGTCTTGCAGGAAGTCATGAAAAGGGTTGGCGCGGCGCCGTCCGCCCCGGCCGAGGCGCCCGCGGCGCCGTCCATCGTTCCCGCCGACCTGATGCAGCTGACCGAATACGTCGGATGCACGGTGGGCGATACCCAAGGCATCGTGATCGCCAACCTCGACCCGCAGGTGCACGAAATCCTCGGGCTCGATCCGAAGTTCCGCTCGATCGGCGTGATCGGCGGACGCACCGGCGCCGGGCCGCAGCTGATGGCGGCCGACGAGGGGATCAAGGCCACCAACACCGAGATCGTGATGATCGAGATGCCGCGCGACACCAAGGGCGGCGCCGGCCACGGCAACTTGATCGTGTTCGGGGCCGAGGACGTCTCCGACGCCCGCCGCGCCGTGGAAGTGACGCTGCAGATGGTGCCGAAGTACTTCGGCGACGTCTACGCCAACGACCAGGGCTACACCGAGAACCAGTACACCGCCCGCGCCAGCAAGGTGCTGAGCAAGGCCTTCGGGGTTCCCGAAGGACGGGCCTTCGGCCTGATCCTCGGCGCGCCCGCGGTGATCGGCATGCTGATGGTCGATGCGGCGGTGAAGGCCGCCGACGTCGAGGTTCTGGGTGTCGGCACCCCGAAGAAGAACACCAGCTTTTCCAACGAGGTGTTCATCTGGGTGACCGGGGATTCCGGCGCCGTGCGCCAGGCGGTGATCGCCGGCCGCGAAGTCGGCAACAAGCTGCTCGGCGCCTGGGGCCAGCCCCCCAAGTCGTCCGGCACCCCGTACATCTGAAAAAGCCTCACGACCGGAGCCGGGGCTAGGGACCGGCAGCAAGGAGCCTGCAATGGCAAAGCGACAAAAGCGATTTGAAGTGCTCGCGGATCGCCCGGTGAACAAGGACGGCTTCATCAAGGAATGGGTGGATGTCGGCCTTGTGGCCATGGACAGCCCGAACGATCCGAAACCCTCCATCAAGATCGAAAACGGCGTGATCGTCGAACTCGACGGAACGCGCCGAGACGACTTCGACATGATCGATTATGCGATCGCGGACTACTGCATCGACAAGAGCGTGGCCGAGGAAGCCATGGCGATCGACTCGCTGCAGTTCGCCCGCATGCTGGTCGACATCAACGTGCCGCGCGCCGAGCTGGTTCGGCTGGCGGTCGGCCTGACGCCGGCGAAGGTGGTCAGCATCCTGCGCGAACTCAACGTCGTCGAACTGATGATGACGATGCAAAAGATGCGTACCCGCAAACCGCCGATGAACCAGGCGCACGTCACCAACGTCAAGGACTGCGCGCCGCTCCTCGCGGCGGACGCGGCGGAGGCCGCCTATCGCGGCTTCGCCGAGATCGAAACCACGGTGGGCATCGGCCGCTATGCGCCGATGAATGCGCTCTCCCTTCTCGTCGGAGGGCAGGTCGGACGTCCCGGCGTGCTCGCGCAGTGCGCCGTGGAAGAGGCGACGGAACTGGCCATGGGCATGCGCGGGCTCACCGCGTACGCCGAAACCGTCTCCGTCTACGGCACCGAGCAGGTGTTCATCGACGGCGACGACACGCCGTGGTCGAAGTTCTTCCTCGCCTCGGCCTATGCCTCGCGCGGGCTGAAGATGCGCTACACCTCCGGCACCGGTTCCGAAGTGCTGATGGGCTATGCCGAGCGCAAGTCCATGCTCTACCTCGAGGTCCGCTGCATCATGGTGACCAAGGGCGCGGGCGTGCAGGGCCTGCAGAACGGCTCGATCAGCTGCATCGGCGTGCCCGGCGCAGTCCCGGCGGGCGTTCGCACGGTGCTGGCGGAAAACGTCGCGACGGTGCTGATGAACCTGGAAGTCGCCTCCGGCAACGACCAGACCTTCACCCACTCGATCGAGCGCAACACTGCGCGCATGCTGATGCAGTTCCTCCCCGGAACCGACTTCATCTTCTCCGGTTACGCGGCGGAGCCGAACTACGACAACATGTTCGCGGGCTCGACCCACGACGTCGACGACTACGACGACTACCTCGTCCTGCAGCGCGACCTGCAGGTCGACGGCGGCCTCATCCCGGTCACCGAGGAAGGCGTGATCGCGGTGCGCAACAAGGCGGCGCGCGCGCTCCAGGCGGTGTTCGACGAGCTCGGCCTGCCGCCGATCACCGACGACGAGGTGGAACGCGCCACCTATGCCCACGGCAGCAAGGAAATGGGGGACCGCAACGTCCCCGAGGACCTGCGGGCGATCGACGCCTTCATGAAACGCGGCTCGACCGGCCTCGACGTGGTCCGCGCGCTCGCCAAGCGCGGCTTCACCGACGTCGCCGAGGCGGTGCTCGAGATGCAGAAGGCGAAAGTCGCCGGCGACTACCTGCAGACCTCCGCGGTGTTCGACGACAAGTTCAACGTCATCAGCTCGATCAACCACCCGAACGACTACGAAGGTCCCGGCACCGGTTACCGTCTCGGCGGCGAGCGGTGGGAGCTCTTGAAGGCGATCCCGCGGGCGATCGACCCCGAGACGATCTAGGGGAGAACGGAACATGCAAATCTCCGAAGAATTGGTGCGGCAGGTCATTCTCGACATCCTCGGCCAGACGCCGAAGGGCGCTCCGGCGTCCTCCGGCTCCGGCGATGCCGCGCCCCTGTCGTTCCGCGAAATGGGTCAGGCCAAAACCGGCACCGACCGCAACGAGGTCGTGGTCGGCGTGCCGCCGGCCTTCGGCGTCGCGATGACCACGACGATCATCGGCATTCCGCACGCCGACGTGCTGCGGGAGGTCTTCGCCGGCATCGAGGAGGAAGGCCTGAAACCCCGGCTGGTGCGGATCAACCGCTCCGCCGACGTCGGCGCCATCGCGCACGATGCCGCGGTCCTCAGCGGCTCGGGCATCGGCATCGGCATCCTGTGCCGCGGCACCTCGGTGATCCATCAACGCGACCTGCAGATCCTCCAGAACCTGGAGCTCTTCCCGCAGGCGCCGCTGATCGACCGCGACGTCTTCCGGGCGATCGGACGCAATGCCGCCAAGTACGCCAAGGGAGAACAACCCAACCCGGTGCCGACGCGCAACGACCCGATGGCGCGCCCGAGCTACCAGGGGCTGGCGGCCCTGCTCCACAACAAGGAGACCCAGTACGTGAAACTGGGCGCTCCCAGCATCGAGCTCGCGCTCTAGCGGCGTTCAACGGAGGAAACCACTCATGGCTCAACTGCAGAACGATATCCCGCCTGAGGTCATCGAGGCCGCCGTCAAACGCGTACTCTCGACGCTGAACGGCTCCCAGTCGGCCACCGGCCGGGATACGGTTTTCGCTTCGAACGGCTCCGGCAAGCTCGACGCGAAAAAGGACTATCCGCTCAGCACGAAGCGGCCCGACCTGGTGAAGTCCGCGACCGGCCTGCCGTTCGCGGAAATCACCCTCGACAAGGTCGCCGCGGGCAAACTCTCCTTCGACGACGTGCGCATCCGACCCGAGACCCTGGAATACCAGGCTCAGATCGCGGAAAGCGGCGGCCGCCCGCACATCGCGAACAATCTCCGCCGGGCGGCGGAACTCACCCGCATCCCCGACGACCGGGTGCTGGAAATCTACGTCGCCCTGCGGCCCTACCGGTCCACGAAGCAGGAACTCATGGACATCGCCGCGGAACTGGAAGGCCAGTACCAGGCGAAAATCTGCGCCAAGCTGATCCGCGAGGCGGCCGACGTCTATGAGAAGAGAGGGCGTCTGAAAGGCCAGTAACCCTCTGAGCGAAAAGGACTCCACGATGATCTACGTGGCCGGTGTGGATGTCGGGAACAACACGACCGAGGTTGCGGTGGCGCAAATCCTCGGGCGCGGCGACGTGCGGTTTCTGTCCAGTGCGATGGTGCCGACGGTCGGCATCAAGGGCACGGTGCGCAATGCGATGGGGATCATCGACGCCCTCGACCGGGCGCTCGCCCCCATCGGCCTCGCGCGTAAGGAACTGCACGTCGTGCTTCTCAACGAGGCCACGCCGGTGATCGGCGACATCGCCATGGAGACGATCACCGAGACGGTGATCACCGAATCCGCGATGATCGGCCACAATCCCTCGACGCCGGGCGGACAGGGCCTGGAGCAAGGCCGCACCATCCGGCTGGAGGCTCTGGAGTCCGAGCCTCCCGGCGGACCGTTCATCGCCGTCGTTCCGGGTTCCGTGGATTTCGAGACCGCGGCGCGCATCGTCAACGCGGCCACGGCCCGCGGCGCCACGGTCGCGGGCGCGATCGTGCAGAAGGACGACGGCGTCCTCATCAACAACCGGCTGACCGGGCCCATCCCGATCGTCGACGAGGTGAAGTTCATCGACCGGGTGCCGGTGGGCATGCCCGCGGCGCTGGAGGTGGCGCCGCCCGGGCGCACCATCGAGCGCCTCTCCAACCCCTACGACATCGCCACCCTGTTCGACCTCGACCCCGACGAGACCAAGCGCTCGGTGCCGATCGCCCGCGCCCTCATGGGCACCCGCAGCGCGGTGGTGATCAAGACCCCCAAGGGCGACATCGAGGAGCGCCGCATCCCGGCGGGCAAGATTATCCTCCTCGGCCACGGCCGCCGCGTCGAGGTGCCGGTGGACGAGGGCGCCGACGCGATCATGGAAACCGTGGCGGGCGTCTATCCCCTCGAGGAGGTGCAGGCCGAGCCCGGCACCAACGTCGGCGGCATGTTCGAGCAGGTGCGCAAGGTGATGGCGGACCTCACCGACCAGCCGGTGACGGCGGTCAAGGTGCAGGACATCCTCGCGGTGGACACCTTCAAGCCGCAGCAGATCCTCGGCAGCCTCGCCGGCGAATACGCGCTCGGCAACGCGGTGGGCCTGGCCGCCATGGTCAGCACCCAGAAGCTGCCGATGCTGCGCCTGGCGCGCAAGCTGGAGGAGGAGATCGGCGTGCGCACCATCGTCGGCGGCGTCGAGGCGGACATGGCGATCCGCGGCGCGATGACCACGCCGGGCACCCGCGCACCGATGGCGATCGTCGACGTCGGTGGCGGCTCCACCGACGCCTCGCTGATCAACGAGGCCCTGGAGATCCGCAGCACCCATCAGGCGGGCGCGGGCGACATGGTCACCATGCTGATCAACACCGAGCTCGGCCTCGAGGATTTCGAACTTGCCGAAAACATCAAGAAATACCCCCTGGCCAAGGTCGAATCCCTGTTCCACATGCGCCACGCGAACGGCTCCGTGGAGTTCTTCCACGAGCCGCTCGATCCGCGCCTGTTCGGCCGCATCGTCGTGCTCTCGC
>JBFWJB010000190.1:0-5997 GCA_050253435.1 Rhodospirillaceae bacterium | reverse complement strand
AGCGCGACGCCTCGCCGACCAGCACCGGTACGATATGGCTGTCGGTGACGATCGCCGGCAGGTCTGCGGCCTTGAGCTTCTGCCGCAGGGTTTCGGCGCGCTCCTGGTGGCGTTCGCGGATCTCGTTGTGCGCCTTGAGATACTGGATGCTGGCGCGCGCGCCCGCGGCCACCGCAGGCGGCATCGCGGAGGAGAAGATGAACCCCTGGCCGAACGAGCGGATGAAGTCGATCGCCGCCTTCGACCCGGCGACATAGCCGCCGTGCACGCCGATCGCCTTGGCCAGCGTGCCCTGGATGAAGGTGATACGCCCCGACTGGCCGTCGCGCTCGGAGACGCCGCCGCCGTGGCGGCCGTACATGCCGACCGCGTGCACCTCGTCGAGGAAGGTCATGGCGTTGTACTTTTCCGCCACGTCGCAGATCTTCTCGATCGGCGCGATGTCGCCGTCCATCGAATAGACGGATTCGAAGGCCACCAGCTTCGGCGCGTTGACCGGCGCGGCGGCGAGCAGTTCCTCCAGATGCGCCACGTCGTTGTGGCGGAAGACCTGACGCGGCGCGCGCGAGTGGCGGATGCCCTCGATCATCGAGTTGTGGTTCTGGGAATCCGAAAAGATGATGCAGCCGGGCAGCACCGCGCCGAGCGTCATCAGCGTCGTCATGTTGGCGGTGTAGCCGCTGGTGAAGAGAAGCGCCGCCTCGGTGCCGTGCAGGCTCGCCAGCTCCTGCTCCAGCAGCACGTGGTAGCGGTTGTTGCCGGAGATGTTGCGGGTGCCGCCCGCGCCCGCGCCGCAGGCGTCGATCGCTTCGTGCATCGCGGCGATCACCACCGGGTGCTGCCCCATGCCGAGGTAGTCGTTGCTGCACCACACCACGATGTCGTTGGTGCCCTGCGGCGTGTAGTGGGTCGCCTCGGGAAAGTGGGAGACGCGGCGCATGATTTCGGTGAAGACGCGGTACCGTCCCTCCGCCTTCAGGCCGGAAATCTTATCCTCGAAGAACTGTGCGTAGTTCATGTGTCGCATCTTCCTCCGGCGGCGGTGCGCTCGGCACGGCCATTGCCCCAGGCGGATGGGGGCGGATGTCGCTGGACGGTCGTCCCGTCCGGGTGGACGCGGTATAGCCCATTACCTGGGGCCGCTGCTAGTGTAAATCCACACCCCTGGTGCGGAAAAACCCGCGCTTTTCCGCGGAACGCCGCCCTCGGGGTGCGCCGCGGCAGGCGCGGCGGCCGGGAGCCCCGGAACGAACGGAACGACGATCGGGTAACAAGAAAACTATACAGGCTTTCCCCGAGAGAGGGAAAGCCCTTGCAGCGCCGGGGAACGGCGCTTCAGAGCGGAATGACGTCGACCGCCTGCAGACCCTTCGGCCCCTGCGCCATGACCAGGCGCACGCGCTGTCCCTGTTGCAGCTCGTTCACGCCGTGCTGCTGCAGCGTGCGCGCATGGACGAACACGTCCGGCCCGCCGCTGTCGGGAACCACGAAGCCGAACCCCTTGGAGGTGTTGAAGAACTTCACGGTGCCCTCGGCTTCGCTGCCCTGCGCGTCGGCCTCGGCGTTCTTCACCGCGGAGACCGCCTTGACCTGCAGGCCGCGCGGACCGTCGCCGATTTCGCACTCGACGACCGCGCCCTGCGGCAGATTGCGGAACCCCAGGGGTTCGATCGTCGAAATGTGCAGGAAAGCATCGGGAGAGCCGTCGCTCAACGTCACGAACCCGAACCCCTTGGTCGGGTTGAACCATTTCACCGTCGCGGTAACCATAACCTCAAGCCCCACTGCCTAAACCCGCCGCCACGACCGGCTCCACCCGGGCCCTCGCCGCCTCGCGTGCTGTCTGCACGGCGAAGCCACGCCCCACCTCGGCGCCTCGATCCGGTGGAATTCTTGTTTTTCCCAGTCATGCCGCCCTAAGCTGCGAAGTATGCCTCCAACGCATTGCAACGAGAAAGAAATTTTGATGTTTCCGATGAAAATACCGCCAAAAAAACGACTTTTGGCGCACTTCCAAGGGTAATCATCGGCAAATTTTACCATTACGCCGTGAAACGATCAGCGAATCGAATGGGCGAGTCAGCGCCGCCGGAACAGCGGCGCGGCGTCCAGCGCGCGGCAAACCTCCGAAGCTTCCTCCAGGCCGAAGCGCAACCGCCGCAGGTGCCAGCCCATGGCATAGCCCGCCGCGGTGGCGGTGGCGGCGTCCTTGCCCGCGGTTTCGGCGATGAGGTGCGGCAGGTTGGCGATGTCGTTGAGGCTGCCGAGAATATCCTGCAATGCCGAGAGGTTGCGCAGGTAGAGGCGCATCGCCTTGGGCGGATAGAGGGACTGGAAGAATTCGGAGGCGTAGCGCAGCTTCTTGGCGGCGATGCGCAGGGCGTGGCGCTGCGGCGCAGACTGCGCGCAAAGGCGCTTGGCGCGGCGCTTCACCGCGTGGTGGCGGCGTCCGAGCACGGCGTCGGCGAAGGAGGCGAGGGCCTCGCCGCGGCTCTCCTGCGCCGAGAGGACGAGGCGGCGGCCGAGGCGCAGCAGCAGCAGCGCGGTTTCCGGCGCGGCGATGCGGCCGCGCGCCGCGGCGAGAAGCTCGGCGCGGCGGGATTCCAGAAGCGGCAACAGGCGGCGCAGGGTGAGGGCGACCTCTTCCGGGGTTTCCGCCGCGGCGTTGAGCGGCGCCAGGCCCTCGGCGATCAGCACGTCGAGGTCGCGCACGTGGCCGAGAACCAGCGCGAGATCGCGGAAGCCGGCGCGGAATTCGGCCAGTTCCGCCTCGGGCAGAAGATCGGCGAACAGCGCCAGCGCGGCGCGCATGCGGCGGCAGGCGATGCGCATCTGGTGCACCGCCTCGGCCGCGCCGCTGGCTTCCAGGCTCGGCTGGTTGGTGAGGAAGTGCGCCATCGTCTCGCTGAGAATCTGCGCCATGGCGCGGGGCAGGGGGGTGTCCGCCGGGATCGCCGGCAGGGCGGCGCGGCGCGGTTGCGGCCCGCCGCCGTGGGAGAGGGTGTAGCCGCGCTCCGCCTTGCTCTGCCAGCCGAGGACCAGCGGCAGGGCGCGCGCCAGGTCGAGCGCCAGGTCGAACACGTGCTCCGCCGGGCCGCCTTTCCATTCCAGTTCGATCTCGACCAGCGGTGTCTCGGCCACGGTTGCGCCCTCTTCGTCGAAGGCGCGGATGACGCCGATGTCCACCGCCAGCTCCACCGAAAACAGGCCGTTGGAGAGCAGGGCGTCGGTGCGCTCCATATCGCTTTCGAAGATGCGGCGCAGCGCCTTGCGGTGCGGCGCGAGAATCTCCGCCGCCTCGCCGTCCCAGGCCGCGAGGTCGGGGGTATCGGAGGCAAGCGGCGCCTGCCATTCCTGGCGGTGGAAGAGGCCGCCCTCGACGCGGCCCGCGGTCTTGAGGTGCTGCTCGTGCTTCTCGCCGCAGGAGCGCACGCGCAGCGCGCAGCCGTATTGCATCAGGGCGTCGTCGGGGGTGTCGTAATAGGCGGTGCGGATGCGCCGCACACGCGGCTTGCCGGAGAGCAGCGCCTTGACCGCGGGTTGCCGCCAGACGCGCCGGGCCGTCCGCGCATCGGTCAGGAGTTTCAGCTCGACTTCGTTTTGCGGCGCATCGGCAGCCGCACCGGGTTCGGCCATGGCACCCCTCGATCCAGGGCGGATTGCGGCGGTTTCGCCGCATCCCCGCGGATGATAGGCCAACGATGCCGCGCCTCCAACCCCGGAATCGCGCTTTTTTGTGACAGATTGCTTTCAAAATCAGTATATTGACCG
The DNA here is from genome assembly GCA_050253435.1 of Rhodospirillaceae bacterium. GTDB lineage: Bacteria > Pseudomonadota > Alphaproteobacteria > Rhodospirillales > Rhodospirillaceae > Oleispirillum. Next base: position 2,226 of record JBFWJB010000190.1, on the reverse strand, counting down.
GATTGAGGATTGCTTCGGGGCAGGGGAACGGTCACACTGCCCCGGTCTGGGTGTGGATGTGGAGTCTTCGCAGGCATGAACGGACGTTTTCACCGCACGGAAAGTCTTGGCCGCCGCACCGGGCGCGTGGCCGTGATTTCGGGCCTCGCCGCCGTTCTGCTGGCGGCCTGCGGCCCGCAGAGCAACCCGCAGACCTTCCTCGACAGCCTTGGACCGAACCCCGAAGTCCTGGCCGATCAGGCGCTTGCGGCGCTCGCCCGCGGCGACTTCGGCAAGGCGGAGCAGGACGTGGAGGCCGCGCTGAAGCGCGATCCGCGCAATCCCTACGCCCTGCTTGCCGGCGGCATTCTCTACCAGAACACCAACCGCCCGGTGCGCGCCCGCGCGATGTACGAAGAGCTGCTCTCCCTGCGCCCCAACAAAATGGCTGCGGTGGGCGGCTGGGACCGCATGCAGGTGCAGCCGATCACCGAAATCGCCGCCGCCAACATGCGCCGCGTCGATGGGGAGTTGAACCGCACCGGCGCCTGGCAGCCCGCGTCTCCCTATGCCGCCGCGCCCGCCGCCGCTTCCGGTCTTGCGCCGGTGGTGGCGCCACCCGCAGTGGAGCCCGTCGTTGCGCCCCGGGGCGCGGTGCAGTCGATGCCGCTTGCCGCCGATGCGGCGCGGCCGGTGCAGGGGCTGGACGCCCGCACCCGCGCCATTGCCGACCGTTTTCTGGTGCTGCGCAAGCTGCGCGATGAGGAACTGATCACCCCGGCGGAATACCAGGCGCGCCGCACCGCCAACATCGGCGCGCTGCTGCCGCTCACCGAATCTCCGCCCGCCAAGGGGCTGGAGCGCCCGGTTCCGGCCCTGGATCAGGTGGTGGACCGCCTGAAATCCCTGCAGCAGGCGCTGCAGACCCGGGCGATCACGCCGCGCGAGCACGCCATGGAGCGGGAACTGATCCTCGATGCGCTGCTGCCCGCCAAGCCCACTGCGCTTGCCGCGCCGGAGGCCGCGCCGCGCGACCTCATCGCCTCCGCCGACCGGGTGCGCCAGCTCGAGCATCTGCGCACCATGGGCCTGATCTCCGAAACCGAGCAGAAGGCCGAGCAGAAGGCGGTGGAAGGGGCGATGCGCACCACTGCCGATGCGGCCCCCGCAGCCGAGGGCGCAGCGGGTCCGCGCATGCTGATTCCCGGCGGGGCCGCCGCCGCCGCGCCGCAGCCGGGGCAGATTTCGGTGCACCTCGCCTCGTATCGCAGCATGGCGCAGGCGCAGGCGGGCTGGAGCGAAATCCGTCAGAAGTTCCGCCCCCAGTTGGCGACGCTCGCGCCCGATATCCGCAAGGTCGCGGTGAAGGGCAAGGGGGATTTCTACCGCCTCTACGCCGGGCCGATCTCGACCCGCGCCGAGGCGGACAAGGTCTGCCGCGCCCTGCGCGGCAAGCGGCAGTTCTGCTCCGTCACTACGGAATGATCAGCGCAGCGGCGTGCGGCTGACGCTGCCCGAAGACGCGCCGCCGTAGGACGGCGACCCGCCGGTGCCGGTGTTGGGCGACACGGTGACGGAAACGTTGGCGCCGTAGAACCGGCTCTTCTGGATTTCGATGGTGGCAACGCGGCTGCCGCGCTGGTAGCTCATGACGCTGCGCTCGCCGCGGATGACGGTGAGCTCGGTCCAGCCGAATTTCGGCATTTCCGCCTTGTAGAGGTCGAACACCTGGGCCGGATCGGTGCTGGTGGAATAGACCAGGCGGCCGGTCCACTCCTCGGAAGCGCCGAGCAGCAGGCTGCGGTCCATATCCATGGAGGCGCCGCTCGGCACCGGGATGTCGCTGAACTGTGCGAAGCTCGCCACCGGCGGAATGGTGGAGCCGCTCTCGCTTTTCGGCGACGCGGCCAGGTCCTGCCCGGCACACCCCATCAGCCCGAAGCCGAGCAGCAGTCCGGCGCCCAGCATGACGATGCGCAGGAAGGCTGTGTCCATCGTTCTTGTCCTCTCCTGTGGCCGACCCCATGCCTTACATAACACCTTGCCGGGGATGACGAAACCGCTTTGTCCGGAAGGCTTGCGCCGCGCCGCGGCAGGCGGCGGAAATTTTTTCACGCCGCCTTCAAAAAAGTGTTTGACGGGTTTGGTATGAGGGCTTAGAAGGTGGCCTCCCGACGCGAGGCGGCGGTGATCGGAAGGATGATCGCCGTATTGAGTTGGGGGAATTTCCGGGGCGTTAAGTTCTGG
>JBFWJB010000189.1:0-5998 GCA_050253435.1 Rhodospirillaceae bacterium | reverse complement strand
GCCACCGCGCAGGAGGTTCCGCTGGACACGCCGATGGCGCTCGACACCGCGATCGCCCAGGCGAAGTACGACGAGCACGCCGAGATCATCGCTGCGCACCTGGATGCGGGGCGCGACGTGGTGCTGCTGTGCGAGGGCGACCCCTACCTTTTCGGCAGCTTCATGTACCTCTACGACCGGCTTGCCGACCGCTTCGAGGTGGAGGTGGTGCCCGGCGTCTCCTCGGTCACCGCGTGCGCCGCCGCTGCGGGCCTGCCCTTGTGCGGCCGCGAGGACATTCTCACCGTGCTCCCCGGCACCCTGCCGGAGGAGATTCTGGAACGCGAACTGGCGCACACCTCCGCCGCGGTGATCATGAAGGTGGGCCGCCACCTGCCGAAGATCCGCGCGGTGATCGAACGCCTCGGCTGCACCGGGGGCGCCACCTATGTGGAACGCGCCCTCACCCCGGGGCAGCGCGTCGTCCCGTTGGCCCGCTTCACCGAAGACACCGCTCCCTACTTCTCGATCATCCTGGTTTTCCGCGACACGGATTGACTCTTCCCATGACCCAGACCTGCCCGCCGACCGCCATCGTCGTGTTCTCCGAAAGCGGCCTCGCCGTCGCGCAGAAAATCCGCGCGGCCCTGCCCGGCGCTGCGATCCACGGCTTCGAGGCGCGGGTCTCCGCCTGCGACGAAACCTTCACCGACGCCACGGCGCACCTGCGCCGCCTGTTCCGCGGCGGCACCGGCATCGTCGGCGTGTGCGCCGCGGGCATTCTGGTGCGCGCGCTTGCGCCCTGCCTCGCCGACAAGTGGAGCGAACCGCCGGTGCTGGCGGTGGCGCAGGACGGCAGCGTCGCCGTGCCGCTTCTCGGCGGGCACCACGGGGCCAACCGCCTGGCGCGCAAGCTCTCCGCCGTTCTCGACGGCGCAGCCGGGGTGACCACGGCGGGCGACGTGCGTTTCGACATCGCGCTGGACGAGCCGCCCGCGGGCTGGCACGCCGCCAATCCGCAGACCGCCAAGGAAGTGGTGGGCCGCCTGCTCTCCGGCCAGCCGGTGGCGCTGGATGTGGAGGCGGGCACCGCCGCCTGGCTCGCTGACTGCGGTGCGGCCTTCGACCCCGCCGCGCCGGTGCGCATCCGCGTGACCGACAAGGCGCTGGCGGGCGACGCCGCCACCCTGGTGATGCACCCGCCGGTGCTCGCCGTCGGCATCGGCTGCAACCGCGGCACCGCGGCGGACGAGGTGATCGCCCTGGTGGAAAAGACCCTGGCGGACGCGGGCCTAGCCGCGGGCGCGGTGGCGTGCCTCGCCTCCATCGACGCGAAGATGGACGAACCGGCGTTCGAGGCCGCGGCGGCGCACTTCGGCGTGCCGTTGCGCTTCTTCTCCGCCGAGGCGCTCAACGCTCATGCCGGCCGCCTCACCGAAAAATCCGAGCACGCCTTCGCCGCTGTCGGCTGCTGGGGCGTCGCCGAGGGCGCGGCCTTCGCCGCCGCCGGGGCGGACGCGGCGCTGGCGGTGGCCAAGACCAAGTCGGAAAACGCCACCTGCGCCGTCGCCTGCGCGCCCGCGCCGATCGACCCGCGCAGCGTCGGCCAGGCGCGCGGCAGCCTCACCGTGGTCGGCGTCGGCCCCGGCTCCGCCGCGTGGCGCTCGCCCGACGCCACCGCCGCGATCGCCCGCGCCGATGCGGTGGTGGGCTACAAGCGCTACCTCAACCTCGTCGCCGACCTCATCGAGGGCAAGCCGCAGCACGTCTCCGGCATGACGCGGGAGGAGGTGCGCGTCACCAAGGCGCTCGACCTCGCCGCCGAGGGCCGCGACGTGGCGCTGGTCTGCTCCGGCGACCCCGGCATCTATGCGCTCGCCTCCCTGGTCATGGAAATGCTGGACAAGGGCGAGCACCGCCCCGACTGGCGGCGCATCCGCGTGCGCATCGTCCCCGGCATCACCGCGGCGCAGGGCGCGGCCTCTCTCGCCGGCGCGCCGATGGGCCACGACTTCTGTCTGATCTCGCTCTCCGACCTGCTCACCGAGTGGGAAACCATCGAAACCCGGCTGAAGGCCGCGGCGCTGGGCGATTTCATCGTCGCGCTCTACAACCCGGTGTCGCGCCGCCGCCGCAGCCAGATCGAGCGGGCGCGCGACATCCTGCTCACCGGGCGGCCCGGCACCACGCCGGTGGTGATCGCCCGCAACGTCGGCCGCGACGATCAGAGCGTGCAGGCGATCACGCTGGCCGAACTCACTCCGGATCATGCCGACATGCTTTCCATGGTGATCATCGGCAATTCGGCGACCCGCGCCTTCGACCTCGCCGGGCGCACCTGGGTCTATTCGCCGCGCGGCTACGCGAAAAAACTCTCCTTCCTGCAGGCGGACTGACCATGGAGATGGAGCCGCGCCTCAAGGCGAAGCTCCTGGTGCAGGCGCTGGTGCGCCGCTGCGGCGCGGAAAACCGCGCCGCCTACGTGGTGCGGCGCGGCGATGCGGATTCCGGCGCGGTGCTGGTCAAACGCACCTCCGTCGAAGGCTGCACGGTGTTCCAGACGGTGTTCTCCGACGACGGCAGCCGCCGCTTCCTCGCCGTGACCGGCGACGCGCCGGGACCGGAGGCGGAGGCCGACGCCTTCCTCGCGCGGCAGACCCGCATCGACGAGGACGCCTGGGTGGTCGAGGTGGAAGCCCCGTCGGGCTGGACGCCGTAAAACTAAAACTTTGCGGAGGGACTCGGTCCCTCCGCACCTCCCATAACTTTTGATTTTTGCGCGTAGCGCTACAGAACCGTCACGCGGCGTGACGGTTGCCTGCCGCTGCGCGGCGAAAAACGAAGGGGAGGTGCGGAGGGCCTAAGGTCCTCCGCAAAGTTTTGGTTTTTACCGTGCGGGTTGGGCAGAGTCTTCGCGGCCGATGTCGACCAGCTCCATCCAGTCGGTGCCGAAGGCCTGTTCGTAGGCGGTGCGGCGTTGCGCGGTGATCGCGGCGAAGCGTTCCGGGTTGAGCGGCTGCAGGCGCAGCGTCTTCGGCAGGCTTTTGCGCGCCGCGTCGTAGTAGGTCGTGGCGAGTTTTGCTGCGGTGTCGGAGAAGTCGACCCCGACTTCGGTGAGCGCGGCGCGTTCGGTATCCGACAGGCTTTCCCAGAAGGTTTGCGAGGCGAGCACGAAGAACGGCTCGTAGACGTGGCGGGTCAGCGTGATCACCGGGGCCTTGTTGCCGATCGGCAGGCGTTCCAGCGCGTCCATCATGCCGTCGAAGCTGTCGACGATGCCCTGCTCCATCGCCTCCGCCGCCTGATCCACCGGGTACTTCTGCGGGATTGCGCCGAGCGAGCGCATCACGTCGCGCATCTTGCGCCCGTCGTTGACCAGGATCTTGCGTTGCGTCAGGTCCCCCGGTCCGAGGATGGCGCGGTCGGCGCGGATGTGGTGGAAGCCGTTCTCGTAGAGGCCGACCACCACCACCTTGAGGGTTTCCTCCACGTGGGTGCGGATTTCGTCTTCGAGGCCGGCATAGAGCGCGCGCTGCACGTGTTCGCGGTTTTCGAACAGCCAGGGCAGGCGGAACAGCGACAGGCGCGGCACCTCGTCGATCACCGAATCGCCGAGCACCGCAAGCTCGATGCGTCCGTCGCGCACCTGGGCCAGCAGTTCCGGCTCGGGCGGGCAGGCGGCGCCGGTCTGCACGTCGAAGGTGAAGTGGTGCGGCAGGCGTTCCTCGATGCGCTTGGTCAGGTAGACCATCTGGCGCGCCGCCAACCCGTCTGGGCGTCCGGGAATCCACACGGCGACGGAACGCGGACCGGCAGCCTGGACCGGAACGGCCCACGTCACCAGCAGCAGAAAGACAAGCCACACGGGCCGGAACGCAATCATCTGACCGCACATATCCGACGTCTGAACGCCGTCCCCCTCCGTTGCGGAGCGGAAACGATCCACAAGTGACGCAGACTACTCGTTTCTGCGCCGCTCGCCAAGGCGGCGAAGTCCATTCGGCGTAAAGAATTCATGAACGTGGCTTTCGAGTCGCAGTTGCCGCGCAGCCGCCGGGATGCCGCGTCTCCTGCCGTGACGGGAGGGATGGCGCAGCGACTCGTGGGAGGCTCTTGCCGAGATGCATTAATCCTAAAGTAGGCTATTTTTGTATACATAAAAATTTCATTGGTATGGTAATTTTTGATTCGGAAGGATTAGGGATTAGGACGGTGAGGGGGACATGGAAACCGCCGTATTCTCGCAAGGTCTTCAACGCATTTGGATTTCCATCATGGTGATGGACTCTACGCCTGCATCCTATTGGCGGTCGATTTGCCATACCGCCGGGCTGCGGCGGCCCTCGTTCATTTCCGACTTTTCCGGACTGCGCGTGGAACTGAGCCACGAGGAAATCGACTGCCTTCTCATCTCCATACCGCGCCGGGGCTTCGCCGCCGCCGGCCGCACCGCCAAGGCGATCCGCAACGGTCAGCTGGGGAGTGATCCGTTTTTGCCGATTCTCATCGCCTCCGATCCGCCGGATGCCGACGAGATGCGCGTCCTCGCCGACAGCGGCGTCGATGCGGTGCTGGTGCGGCCGCTCTCGGTGGGCAAGATCTGCGACCGTCTGCGCCTGTTGACCACGAAACGGCGGCCCTTTGTCGTCACCGCCGACTACATCGGCCCCGATCGCCGCGCCGCGCCCCGGCCCGGCGCCATCGAGGTGCCGCTGATGGAGGTGCCCAACGCGCTGGCCGACCGCATTCTCGCCAAGACCCAGGCCAAGACCCGCACCGCCGCGCGGCAGGCCGCCTGGGGCGAGGTGATGCGCCAGCGGCTGGTGCGCTATGCCGAGAACATGCACCTGCTCGGCGGGCGCAGCTTCCCCTCGGTGCTCAAGGGCGACCTCAACGCCGAGGTGCTGGAGGATATGCACCGCCTCGCGCGAATCGCCGAGGACGCCTGGAAGCGCCTGGAAAGCGAGGCGGGGGCCGAGCCGCTGGCGCGGCAGATCGGCGACGTGGCGCTGCGCATGCGCTCTTTCGTGCAGGCGCCCAACGAAGCGCCGCGCGATCTCCTGGCCCATTTGCAGGCGGATCTCGGCCATTCGGCGAACGGGCTCTCCGCCTTTCTCTCCGGCGCGGTGGCTTCCCCCCCGCGCGCCTGAGGCTCACTGCGTCGGCAACACCGTGGGCAGGCGCATCGGGTCGAGCCGCCGGTCGAGCCAGCTTGCCCCCCAGTGCAGGTGCGGCCCGGTCGCCCGGCCGGAGGCCCCCACCGCGCCGATGGTCTCGCCGCGCTTTACCCGCTGGCCCGGCTTCACGTCGATGCGGCTCAAATGCGCATACACCGTCTGCAGGCCGAGGCCGTGGTCGATCATTACCGTGCGCCCGGTGTAGAACATCTCCGGATGTACCAGAGACACCACGCCGTCCGCCGCGGCGACGACCGGCGTGCCGGTGGCCGCCGCGATGTCCAGCCCCGAATGCGGCGCCTTCGGCGCGCCGTTCAGCACCCGCTGCGAACCGAACACGCCGCTCACCACGCCGTTCACCGGAAACATGAACCCGGAGAGGAAATCCGCCACGCTGCGGCGGCTCTTGCGCGCATTTTCAACCGCCTGCGCGTCGGCCTTGATGCGCGCTATCAAGGCGGGCGGCGGCGTCACCTTGTCCTGTGGCAGGCCGTCGATGCGCTGCACCCGCCATTCGCGGGGCGCAACCGTAATCATCACAACGCTTTGCCCGCCGTTCCCGGCAACCGAGGTCAACTCCGCCTTGGCCGCCGCGTTGCGCCCGAAGCCGAGCACGAACCGCCCCGCCGCATCCACCGGAACCTCGATGCCGTCCAGATAAAGCCGGTCCCCCGGCACGGCATGCCCGACCACCAGCCCCCCCTGCTCCGCCGCGCCTTCTAACATCGGCGCTGCGGCCTGCGCCGGAGCGGCAAGGAGGAGGAGCGCGGCGAGCAGCGGGGCTGCCGCCCCGCGCCCCGCCCGGAGGGTCGCGGACCCTCCGGACCTCCCATCTGTTTTTG
>JBFWJB010000188.1:0-6054 GCA_050253435.1 Rhodospirillaceae bacterium | reverse complement strand
GCATCGAGACGCGGTTCAACTGGCGCTTCTTCACCCAGGGCGACAGCCGCGAGCCGGAGCTCGCGGGCATCTGGGGCGCGGTCTCCGGGTCCTTCCTCACCATGCTGGTGACGCTGGCGCTCTCCTTCCCGCTCGGCGTGGCCACCGCGGTCTACCTTGAGGAATTCGCACCGAAGAACCGCTGGACCGACATCATCGAGGTCAACATCAACAACCTCGCGGCGATTCCCTCCATCGTCTTCGGCCTTTTGGGGCTTGCGGTGTTCCTGCAGTTCTTCGGCCTGCCGCGCTCCGCGCCGGTGGTCGGCGGCCTGGTGCTCACCCTGATGACGCTGCCCACCATCATCATCGCGGCGCGCGTCTCGCTGCAGTCGGTGCCGCCCTCGATCCGCGAGGCGGCTCTCGGCCTCGGCGCCTCGAAGATGCAGATGGTCACCAACGACGTGCTGCCTTTGGCGATGCCGGGCATCCTGACGGGCACCATCATCGGCATGGGCCGGGCGCTGGGCGAGACCGCGCCGCTTCTGATGATCGGCATGGTCGCCTTCATCGTCGACGTGCCGCACGGCTTTTCCGACCCGGCCACCGTACTGCCGGTGCAGATCTACATCTGGGCCGATTCCGCGGAGCGCGCCTTCGTCGAACGCACCTCCGCGGCGATCATCGTGCTCCTCACTTTCCTGATTTTGATGAACGCGGCCGCCGTCTACTTGCGCAGCAAGTTCGAAAGGCGGTGGTAGAATGGAGACCGTGAACGTGCGCGACGCCATGCAGACGACAATGGACAACCGACTCGCGGAAGGGGATGCGACTCCGATGCCGGCGAAAATCCAGGCGCGCCAGACCAACGTGCACTACGGCGACAAGCATGCGCTCAAGGACGTGACGCTGGACGTGCGCGAGGGCGAGGTGACCTCGTTCATCGGCCCCTCGGGCTGCGGCAAGTCTACCTTCCTGCGCTGCCTCAACCGGATGAACGACACCATCGACGGCTGCCGCGTCTCCGGCACCGTGCAGCTGGATGGCGAGGACATCTACGACCCGAAGATCGACGTGGTGCAGCTGCGCGCCCGCGTCGGCATGGTCTTCCAGAAGCCCAATCCCTTCCCCAAGTCGATCTACGACAACGTCGCCTACGGTCCGCGCATCCACGGGCTCGCCGCCAGCAAGGACGAGCTCGACGAGATCGTGCTGACCAGCCTGGAGAAGGCGGGCCTGCTCGCCGAGGTGAAGGATCGCATGGAGTCGCCGGGCACCGGCCTTTCCGGCGGTCAGCAGCAGCGCCTGTGCATCGCCCGGGCGATTGCGGTCAACCCTGAGGTGATCCTGATGGACGAGCCGTGCTCGGCGCTCGACCCTATCGCCACCGCCAAGATCGAAGAACTGATCGACGAGCTGCGCGAAAACTATACCATCGTCATCGTCACCCATTCGATGCAGCAGGCGGCGCGCGTTTCGCAGCGCACCGCGTTTTTCCACCTCGGCGAGCTGATCGAGGTGGGCGACACCGAGCAGATATTCACCAACCCCAAGCACAAGCTGACGCAGGGGTACATCACCGGCCGCTTCGGTTGATGGAGGACCAGACGCAATGAAGCCGATGATCATGGTTGTCGAGGACGAGGCCGCGCTCGTCACCGTGTTGCGCTACAACCTGGAAAAGGAGGGCTATCGCGTCTGCGAGGCCACCGACGGCGAGGAAGCGCTGACCGTGGCGGCGGAAAACGCCCCGGACCTGGTGCTTCTCGACTGGATGCTGCCGATGATGTCGGGCATCGAGGTGTGCCGCCAGCTGCGCCGCAAGCCGCGCCACCGCGAGGTGCCGATCATCATGCTGACGGCGCGCGGCGAAGAGGGCGACAAGGTGCGCGGCCTCAACACCGGCGCCGACGACTACATGACCAAGCCGTTCTCGATGCCGGAGCTGCTGGCCCGGGTGCGCGCGCTGTTGCGCCGCTCCGCCGCGGTGCCGAGCAAGGGCGTGCTCGAATTCGACGACATCCAGATGGACCTGAACGCCCACCGCGTCACCCGCGGCGGCCGCTACATCCACCTCGGCCCCACCGAGTTCCGCCTGCTGCAGTTCCTGATGCAGAACCCGGGCTCGGTGTTCTCGCGCGAGGAGCTTCTCAACGCCGTCTGGGGGCCGGACATCTATGTCGAGCCGCGCACCGTGGACGTGCACATCCGCCGCCTGCGCAAGGCGCTCAACGAGGACGACGGCACCGACGTGATTCGCACGGTGCGCGCCGCGGGCTATGCGCTCGACCACAAGTTCCCGGCGGAACCCGCCGACGGAACCTGTTCCGCAGCGCTCTGACCGCCCGGTTTTTCCCGGATTTGCCAGGAGAGGGGAGGCTTCGGCCTCCCCGTTTTTTTGTCGGCTGCGATTTTCCCGGTGCTGATATATGCTTAATGGCTGGATAAGCACGCGAAAGTAGTGGAGTCCGAGATGGCCGAGAAGCCGCAGCCCAAGGTCCTGATCGTCGAGGATACGCCGTCCATGGCCGAGCTCTACGCCGGCTTTCTCGACGGCTGCGGTTATGCGGTTTCCATCGCCGAGACCGGCAAAGAGGCGCTGGCGACGATTCGCCGCGACCTGCCGGAAGTGGTTCTGCTCGACATCCACCTGCCGGACATCAGCGGCCTGGAGATCCTCAAGATCGTGCGCGAGGAGGAAATCCCCTCCGCCTGCGTGGTGATCACCGCCCACGGCTCGATCAACGTCGCGGTGGAGGCGATGCAGGGCGGCGCGCGGGACTTCCTGGTCAAGCCGTTCACCAAGGACCGCCTGGTGGTGACGGTGCGCAACGTGGCGCAGCATGCCTCATTGGAGCGCATCGTCGAGCGCCTGAAGGAGGACTACGGCCCCGGCGGCTTCTACGGCATTCTCGGCTCCTCGTTGCCGATGCAGGCGATCTACCGCACCATCGATTCGGTGGCGCCGTCGCGCGCCACGGTGTTCATCACCGGCGAATCCGGCACCGGCAAGGAGCTCTGCGCCGAGGCGATCCACCGCGCCAGCCCGCGCCGCGACAAGCCCTTCGTCGCGATCAACTGCGGCGCCATTCCCCGCGACCTGATGGAAAGCGAGATTTTCGGCCATGTGAGGGGGGCGTTCACCGGCGCCGCCGCCGACCGCGAGGGCGCGGGGCGGCGCGCCGACGGCGGCACCCTCTTCCTCGACGAAATCTGCGAGATGGACCTCGACCTGCAAACCAAGCTTTTGCGCTTCGTGCAGTCGGGCATGGTGCAGAAGGTCGGCGGCGACCGCCCGGACAAGGTGGACGTGCGCTTCATCTGCGCCACCAACAGGGACCCCTGGGCCGAGGTGGAGGCGGGCACCTTCCGCGAGGACCTCTACTACCGCCTGCACGTCATCCCGGTGCATCTGCCGCCCCTGCGCGAGCGCGACGCCGACGTCATCGAGATCGCCCGCGCCCTGCTCACCCGGCTGGCCCGCGAGGAGGGCAAGAACTTCGCCGGTTTCTCGGCGGAGGCGGAGGCGCGGCTTCTCGCCTTCCCGTGGCCGGGCAACGTGCGCCAGCTGCAGAACGTGCTGCGCAATGTCGTGGTGCTGCACGAGGGCAGCATGGTCGAGGCGGCGATGCTGCCCGCCACCCTGATGAAAGGGGCCGCGCCGCCGCCGCCTGCCGCCGCGTTCGCGGTGGAGGCGCTGCCGCAGGACGAGGACGGCATCCGCCCGCTGTGGGAAGTGGAGAAGGAGATCATCGAGGCGGCGGTGGCGGCCTGCGGCGGCAACGTGCCGCGCGCCGCGGCGCGCCTGCAGATCAGCGCCTCGACGATATACCGCAAAAAAATGGCCTGGGACGCGGGACGCCCCGCGTAAATTCTACTGCCGTGGCCGCCTGACGCGGTTTTCTGCGCATCCGGTGCTCACGGGCGGAAGCCCGCTCCGCTCCGGTGCTCGAATTCCCGCGGGGCGTCCCATGCCGTGCGGGAATCCTGTTGGTGCGGCGTCGGGGCTATTCGTCGTAGACGGCGAGGGAGGTGCAGGGGAAGTCGAGCTTTTCGCGGCCCTTGAGGAACGACAGCTCGAGAATGGTCGCGGCCCCCACCACGTCGCCGCCAACCTTGCGGATGAGGTCCGCCGCGGCGCGCATCGTGCCGCCGGTGGCGAGAAGGTCGTCGAGAATGACCACGCGGGCGCCCTTTTTCACCGCGTCGGTCTGGATCTCGATGGTGTCGGTGCCGTATTCCAGGCCGTATTCGTAGGGGATGGTCGGGCCGGGGAGCTTGCCCTTCTTGCGCACCATGAAGAAGCCGCAGCCGAGTTTCAGCGCCAAGGGCGCGGCGACCAGGAAGCCGCGGGATTCGATGCCGGCCAGGATATCGGGGTTCCACGCGCGGATGATCTGCGCCAGACGGCCCATGGTGATCTGCCAGCCCTCGGCGTTGGAGAGGAGCGTCGAAATGTCGTAGAAGAGAATTCCAGGCTTCGGAAAATCCGGAATGGATCTGATATAGTTTTTGATGTCCGCTTCCATGTCGGCGTCCCCTCGGTGATGACTTTCCCCCCGACGCGGAGAGAACCCTTCGAAACAATAAAGAATTATCCGCGATGCACAAGACGCGCTCGGAGATATTTCGCTGTGCGGGGCGTGCGGATTTTTTTGGCTTGCTTCAGAGAAATGGCTATAGTGTCCAAGAGGTAGCGTGTCCGTCCGATGACGGCGGACAAAGAGGGGAGACACCGCAGGGATGACTGAATCCCGGCTGACCGAAGGCGACGTTCGCAAGCTTCTGGCCGATCCCTCGGCGGATAACCGCGCCGAAACCGCCGCCAAGCTGGCTTTGCAGTTCGATCAGGGCAACCTGTCGGCGTCGGAGCGCACCATGGCGGAACAAATATTCCGCATCATGGTGAAGGATGCGGAAGTGCGCGTGCGCGAGGCGCTCGCCATCAACCTCAAGGAAAACCCCAACGTTCCGCACGACGTGGCGGTGACGCTCGCCAAGGACGTGGACCAGGTGGCTCTGCCGGTCCTGCAGTTCAGCGAGCTGCTTTCCGACGAGGACCTGGTCCAGATCATCCGCTCCCAGAACCCCAGCAAGCAGAAGGCGATCGCCGAGCGCGCCCACGTGTCCGCCACCGTCGCCGAGGCGATCGTCGAGGACGCGGGCAAGGAAGCGGTGGTGGCGCTGGTCGCCAACGAAGGCGCGGAGATTTCCGAAAAGTCGCTCGACAGGGTGATCGACAAGTTCGGTGCCGATGAAGACGTGCAGGCGCCGATGGTGCGCCGCTCGGTGCTGCCGGTGACCATCGTCGAGCGCCTGGTCCACCAGGTCTCCGAAAACCTGCGCGAGCATCTGCTCACCCATCACGAGATGCCGGCGTCCATCGCCGCGGACCTCATTCTCCAGGCGCGGGAGCGCGCCACCATCGGGCTGTCCACCGACTCCTCCGAGGACGACGTGGAGCGCCTGGTCAACCAGCTCTACAACAACGGCCGCCTGACGCCCTCCATCATCCTGCGGGCGCTGTGCATGGGCGACATGAAGTTCTTCGAATACGCCATGGCGCGCCGCATCGGCATTCCGGTGCTGAACGCGCGCATGCTGATCCACGATTCCGGCGAACTCGGTCTTGACGGCCTCTACAGCAAGTCGGGGATGCCGCGCAGCTTCTATCCCGCGGTCAAGGCGGCGATCTCCGTGGCCAAGGAAATGAGCTACGACGGCGAGGAGGGCGACCGCGAACGCTATGCGCGGCGCATGCTGGAACGGGTGCTCACCCAGTACGGCGACCTCGGCGTCGATTTCGACAACGACGACCTGGAATACCTGCTCACCAAGATGAACAGCCTGCCCGCCACCTCGCACTGAGGACGGCGCGTCCGCGAAAAACACCCCGGCTTGCCGGGGTGTTTTTCGTTCGGGAAAGCTAAAACTTCGTGGAGGGCCGCGGCCCCCCCCGCGACGTTTTTACAGCGGCGGATAGAGCAGCACCCGCAATTCCGGAATGCCGCCGAGCGCCGCCTCGATGCGCGGGCGCACCTCGGCCCAGGCGAGGCCGCCGATGCCGCAGCCGAG
>JBFWJB010000187.1:0-6065 GCA_050253435.1 Rhodospirillaceae bacterium | reverse complement strand
GCAGCCGCTGGCGCGGCGGATTACCTCCATGACGACCGCGAGAACCGTTTCTTCACCGATATTCAGCCGTGCGTCTCCGCGCATTGCATAGATCTCCTTTGCGGCTGGACGCGGCATGCGCGAGGCTCCTCCGCACGAGGTTTCGACTGAGGGAAAGCTACCACCGGAGAGGCGGAATATGTTTGCAAAGTTTTGCGCATGAAATGCAATAAGTAGAATAATCTACTTATATATGATCTGAACTCAGTAGATCATTTTTCCATATCATGCTTATAGAAAAAATTATGCCCCGATCAGGGGCGAAGCGGCAGCCCCGGCGTCCACGCGGGACGCCGGGGAGCAGGGCAGGCGCGGGGAGTCAACCCCCCGCGAAGGCTTCCGGCATCACCAGCTTGGGCAAAAACAGCATGAGGTCGGGGAACAGCGACCCCAGCACGATCATGCCGATGGTGATGCAGAGGATGGGGATCACCGCGACGAACGCCCGCGTCGCGGAAATTTCGGCGATCTGGCAGCCGATCAGCAGGCAGATGCCGTAGGGCGGCGTGACCAGGCCGGTGGTCAGCGACAGCACCACGATCAGGCCCATGTGCACGTCGTTGATGTGCGCCACGTCGCCGAGGGCCTGGATGATCGGCAGGAAGATGATCACCGCGGTGACCGGGCTCAACACCGTGCCGACGATGATCAGAAAGCCCGAGATCATCATCATGATGCCGAAAGACGAGTGGGTGATCGACAGGATGAAGGCGGCGATGTCGTTGGCGATGTTGAGATAGGCGATGAGCCAGCCCATGATTCCGGCGGTGGCGACGCAGAACATCGGCAGGGAGTAGTCCACTACCGCCTGGCCGAGCACGCGGGGCAGTTCGCGCACCGGCAGTTCGCGGTAGACGAAGATGGCGAGGATGAGCCCCAGCACCACGGCCACGGCGGCGGCCTCGGTGGCGGTGAACAGGCCGCTCATGATGCCGCCGAGGATGATTGCGGGCAAAAGCAGCGGCGGAATCGCGTGATAGACCGCCTTGAACACCTCGGTCACCGGCTGGCGCGGCGTCGGTTCCATGCCGTTCTTGACCGCGATGTAGTAGGTGTAGGCCATCTGGCCGACGCCGATGAGGATGCCGGGGATCAGGCCGCCGACGAACAGCGCGCCGATCGAGACGTTGCCGAACGCGCCGTAGAGCACCATCAGGATGCTGGGCGGGATGACCATGCCGAGCGTCGAGGAGCAGGCGGTGATCGCCACGGTGTAGGGCACATCGTAGCCCGCCTTTTTCATCGCCGGGATCAGCACCGAGCCGACGGATGCGGTGTCCGCCGCGCCGGAGCCGGAAATGCAGCCGAACATCATGCTGGCGAGCACGTTGACGTGGCCGAGGCCGCCGCGGATCGGGCCGACGATGGTGTCCGCCACCTTGAGCAGACGGTCGGTGATGCCGCCGTCGTTCATCAGCTTGCCGAGGAAGAGGAAGAACGGTACGGCGAGCAGCGAGAACGAGTTGATGCCGGAAAACATCTGGTTGGCCACCGTCACCGGCGACAGGCCGAGGGTGAGGATGGTGACCAGCGAAGAGGCGGCCAGCGCGAACGCGATCGGCACCCGCAGGAAGATGAGAAGCAGGAAGCCGCCGATGAGAAGGATGGTGTCGCCCATGGCTCAGGCCTCCGCCGGGGTTTGCCGCGGCGCCCGCAGGTCGCCGATGAGGTTTTCAATCCAGAAGGAGAGCATCGCCGCGGCGGCGATCGGCATGGAGACGTAGGTATAGGCCCACGGCACTTCCAGCGCCTCGGATTCGTTGAACATGCTCATCTCGGCGTATTGCCAGCCGTAGACCAGCATCACCAGGATGACGACGAGGGTCACCGCATGGGCGAGGAACTTGAGCGCAGTGTTGGTGCGCGCGAAGCGGGGCGGGAAAATCTCGATATCGTAGTGCACGCGCCGCCGCACCGCGACGGCGGAGCCGAGCATGATCGTCCACAGGAAAAGCATCCGGGCGATCTCGTCCAGCCAGGTGATGGGAATCTGCAGGTAGTTGCGGGCGATAACCTGGGTGAAGATGGCGACGATGTAGAGGGAGAACATCGGCCACGAAACCAGGATGAGCGCGCGCTCGACAAGGGAATTGACGGTCTTGAGCACCAAACCCTCCGCTCGGATCGATCGTGTTGCAGGGTCTCTCTGAGACAGCGGCGGCGGGGGCCGCAACCCCCGCCGCCGGAAGCGGGTCTTACTTCGTCATGTCTCGGATCATCTTCAGCATGTCCTCAGCGCCGGCTTCCTTGGCGAACTGCTCATGCAGGGGGACGATCTTGTCCATGAAGGCCTTCTTGTCCACCGCGGTGACCTTGGCGCCCTTGGACTCGAGCTGCTTGATGAACTGGGCGTCGTATTCCTCGCCCTTGTCGGTGATCACCTTGCCGGCATCGGCCGCGACCTCGCGGAGGATCTTGGCGTAGGCGGCCGGCAGCTTCTTCAGCGTCGCCGAGCCGACCGAGATGTGGGAGGTCATGATCTGGTGCTCGGTCTTGCTGTGGTAGGGCGCGACTTCATAGAGCTTGGCGCCGTAGTAGGAGCTGATGGTGCTCTCGAAGGCGTTGACCACGCCGGTCTGGGTGGCGGAGTAGACTTCGGTCCACGGCAGCGAGGTGGGCACCGCGCCGAGGGCGGACCACATCACCGAGGCCATCTTGGCGCCGGGGACGCGCATCTTCATGCCGTCGAGGTCGGAAGGCGTCTTCACCGGGCGCAGCGAGTTGCTGAAGTTGCGGGTGCCGCCGCTGCACAGGGCAAGCAGCTCGAAGCCGACGCCCTTCTTCGCCACTTTGCCTTGGATGTGCTTGAACACCGGGCTGTCCGGCGCGGTGACCTTGCGGAAGGCGTTCAGGTCTTTGAACAGGTAGTCGATGCTGAACACCTGGAAGTCTTTGACGAAGGCGGTGGCGTTGGTGGTGCCGCCGATCACCAGGTCGATGGTGCCCAGGCGCATCTGGTCGATGGCGGTCTTGTCGTTGCCGAGCGAGCCGCTGTCGTAGACCTTGATGTCGACTTCGCCCTTGGTGCGCTTCGCCATTTCCTTGGCCATGAATTCCGCGCCCGTGATCCACGGATGCGGCGCCTTGACCACGGTGGCGAGCTTCAGCTCGTATTTGGCCGCGAACGCGGGTCCGGCGAACCCGACGGCGGCGGCGACCAGTCCCATACCCAACGCACTCAAGTATTTCTTCATGGTGTGCTCCTCTGGCTTGGAGGGGGTCTTTCAATCAATGGAGGTGTGGATCAAACGGTAACCGGACCGGCCTCGTCCGCGGTCCGGCGGATGCAATCGATCAGATGACAGGGGACTTGCGAGGCGATGGTGCACCCCGGCGCGAGGATCATCTGACGACCGCCGGTCTGGGCGATGGCGTCCTTGACCTCCGCGCGCAGGGCGGGCAGGGAGCGGCCGATCACCTTGGTGTGGTCGAAGCCGCCCATCAGGCACTTTCCGGGGAAGAATTCGCGCGCCGCGGCAAGGGACGGATTGGTCTCGTGGCGGTCGGCCCAGGAAAGAACCTCGAACGGGTAGTCCTTGATGCGGTTGAAGTCGAGGTGCCACTGGCAGGCGTGCAGCACGCGCACCATGCCCTTCATCTCCTCGAGAACGGCGATGTCGTAGGGCTTGTGGAACTCGTTGAAGGTGGCCTCGTCGATGCCGATGCCGTGCGGCGGGCAGATCGCGCCGTGGATCGAATAAAGCACGCTGTCCACGCCGATCTTCTTGAGCTCGCGGATGTAGAGAATGAGGCTTTCGGTGATCGCCTCGAGCATCGGCTTCGATTCGCGGGGATTGTCGTAGATCATCTGCGTGGTATCGAGGCCGGTCTTGCGGGTGATCTGCTGCACCGGGTCGAACGAGGTGTCCATCAGCGGCCAGTCGGCGCCGAGGTCGGCGCGCAGCACGCGGTGCAGGCGGAACTGCTGCTGGAAGGAATCGTCCGCCATGTCGGCGACGCGGATCTTCGCCATGTCGCGCGGGGACTCGAAGGTTTCCATGCCGGCGGGCAGGGGCCAGCGGTAGTCGCTGATCACCTTGGCGGCGTCCAGGTCGAACTCCCGGAAGAAGCGGGCGTGCAGCCGGGCCGATTCGGCCCCGTCGAGGGAACTGGTGACGAAATGCAGCCACATGATGAAGGGAATGCGGTCTACGGAGCGGCCTTCGACGGCGGCATGGAAGCGGTCCATTCTATTCATGGGGTCAGGGTCCTGCTGGCGGTGCGGGGGCACCGTGGGTTGGAGGTGGGTTGGCCCGAGGCGGAACATGCTCACGCTTTGGGCTGGTTTTTTCAATGCCGCAAATTGTAGCACGGCAGTTTGAAAAAGCTTGCTAAGTGCGTGGGCGATGCTCCAGAATCAGAGAAAAAGATGCCCATACACACATATCTTGTGGTAGATTATCCCAATGGACGCTCTGGACAAGAAAATTCTTTCCCTGCTGCAGCAGAACGCCACGCTCCCGGTCGCGGAGATCGGCGAGCGCATCGGCCTGTCCTCCACGCCGTGCTGGCGCCGCATCCAGAAACTCGAGGCCGACGGCGTGATCCGCCGCCGCGTCGCCCTGCTGGATCCGGCGAAGATGAACGTCGGCGTCACCGTGTTCATCGCCGTGCGCACCAACCATCATTCCCGCGAATGGCTGCAAAAGTTCCAAACCGCGGTGCAGGACATCCCGGAAATCGTCGAATTCTACCGCATGAGCGGCGATATCGACTATCTGCTGCGCGCCGTGGTGCCCGATATCGCGGCCTACGATTCGGTCTACAAGCGCCTCATCGAGCGAATCGAGCTGTCCGACGTGACCTCGATGTTCGCCATGGAGACGATCAAATCCACCACCGAACTGCCGGTCGGCTACGCGCCCTGACGCCTGCCGCGGCGCGGCGGGATGCCCTGCGCACAGGGTGCAACAACAATATATTTATGTCAATTGTTCAAAACTACACAACAATCGTGTTGTTATGGCGCCGATCACGGCCCGGGATGATTGAGTCGCGGCGGTTGGGATGCTAGACTGCAACGCTTTTCCGCCATGGGAAGGCTTGGTTTTCATGAAAGTGTGTGTGCCTTGACCAATACGCCGATCAAAGCGACCGGGGCCGATATCCAGCCCATCCACATCGAAGAAGAAATGAAGCGCTCCTACCTCGATTACGCGATGAGCGTGATCGTGGCCCGCGCCATTCCGGATGTCCGCGACGGGCTCAAGCCCGTGCATCGCCGCATCATGTATTCGATGAAAGAAAGCGGCTACGACCATACGAAACCTTTCAGAAAGTCGGCGCGCATCGTCGGCGACGTGATGGGCCGCTACCACCCGCACGGCGACTCCGCGATCTACGACGCGATGGTGCGCATGGCGCAGGATTTCTCCATGCGCCTGCCGCTGGTGAGCGGCCAGGGCAACTTCGGCTCGATGGACGGCGACCCGCCCGCGGCGATGCGCTACACCGAGGCCCGCCTGGCGAAGAGCGCGCAATGCCTGCTCGACGACATCGACAAGGACACTGTCGCCTTCCAGGCCAACTACGACGACAGCACCACCGAGCCGATGGTGCTTCCCGCGCGTTTCCCCAATCTTCTGGTCAACGGCGCGGGCGGCATTGCGGTGGGCATGGCCACCAACATTCCGCCGCACAACCTGGGCGAGGTGGTGGACGCCTGCTGCGCCTACATCGAAACCCCGGAGATCGGCCTCGACGAGCTGATGGAGATCGTGCCCGGTCCGGATTTCCCCACCGGCGGCACCATCGTCGGCCGCGCCGGTTCGCGCGCCGCCTACGCCACAGGCCGCGGCTCGGTGATCCTGCGCGCCAAGTGCGAGATCGAGGAAATCCGCAAGGACCGCATGGCCGTGGTGGTGCACGAGGTGCCCTACCAGGTCAACAAGGCGGCGATGATCGAAAAGATCGCCGAACTGGTGCGCGACAAGAAGATCGACGGCATCGCCGGCCTGCGCGACGAATCCGACCGCCGCGGCGTGCGCGTGGTGATCGAGCTGAAGCGCGACGCCCAGCCCGACGTC
>JBFWJB010000186.1:0-6075 GCA_050253435.1 Rhodospirillaceae bacterium | reverse complement strand
TGGGTCGCTCCAATGATTTGCCGGAAATATCCGTGAGCCATGTAGGGAATCGCCGACGCTCCTGTCAATGGTTGACAGCATGGTAAAACCAGGCCGGGGGCTTTGCTCCCGGACCCCACTGGGGCCGCGGACCCCAGACCCCATGACTTGTTTTTCCGCGCAGCGGGATAGACCTGTTGCGGCAATACGCAAGGCTCTATGGCGCTACGCGCAAAAGCTAAAACTTATGGGGTGCGCGAGGGGGCCGAGTCCCCTCGCAAAGTTTTTCATTCTGTGGGTTTTTGCCCTGGACAACGCAGCCCCCACCCCGCAGTCTCCCTGGTCATGGCGAGCATCCAATCCTCCCGGGCGCGGGTCGCCGCGATTCTGGGCCCCACCAACACCGGCAAGACGCACTACGCCATCGACCGGCTGATGGCGCATGCCTCGGGCATGATCGGTTTTCCGTTGCGTTTGCTGGCGCGGGAAAACTACGACCGCGTGGTGCGGGTGCGCGGCGCGGCGCAGGTGGCGCTGGTCACCGGCGAGGAGAAGATCATCCCGCCGAATCCGCGGTATTTCGTCTGCACCGTGGAGGCGATGCCGCTCGACCGCGTGGTGGATTTTCTCGCGGTGGACGAGATCCAGATGTGCGCCGATGCGGAGCGCGGGCACGTGTTCACCGACCGGCTTTTGCATGCGCGGGGGGTGCACGAGACCCTGTTCCTCGGCTCCGACACCATGCGCGGGGCGATCTCCCGCCTGGTGCCGGGAATCGAGGTGCAGACCCGGCCGCGGCTTTCCCAGCTTTCCTTTGCCGGGTCGAAGAAGCTCACCCGCCTGCCGCGGCGCACCGCGGTGGTGGCGTTTTCCGCTGCCGACGTCTACGCCATCGCCGACATGGTGCGCCGCCACAGGGGCGGCGCGGCGGTGGTCTTGGGGGCGCTCAGTCCGCGCACCCGCAACGCCCAGGTGGCAATGTACCAGTCGGGCGAGGTGGATTTCCTGGTCGCCACCGACGCCATCGGCATGGGCCTGAACATGGACATCGACCACGTCGCCTTCGCCCAGACGGTGAAGTTCGACGGCGACGCGCCGCGGCATCTTTCGGCGGCGGAGATCGGCCAGATCGCCGGGCGCGCCGGGCGGGCGATGAACGACGGCACCTTCGGCACCACGGCGGATGCGCCACCCTTCGACGCCGAGACGGTGGAGCGCGTCGAGTCCCACGAGTTCCGCGCGGTGAGGGGGCTGTTCTGGCGCAACCGCGAGCTGCGCTTCCAGTCGGTGGAGTCGCTGCTGAAGAGCCTGCTGGTGCCGCCTCCGGGGGCGGAGTTTCTGCGGGCGCGGCGCGCAGACGACGTGGCGGCGCTGGAGTCGCTTGCCCGCATGCCCGAGGTGGCGGCGCGCGCCGCGCACCCGGACCGGGTGCGCCTGCTGTGGGATATCTGCCAGATTCCCGACTTCCAGAAAATCATGCCGGAGGCGCATGCGCGGCTGTTGCGCCGCCTCTTTCTCTACCTTACGGATGAGAGGGGCGTGATCCCCGACGAATTCCTTGCGCGCCACCTCGCGCGGATCGACCGTACCGACGGCGATATCGTGCATTTGTCGCAGAGAATCGCCCAGATTCGGGTGTGGACCACGGTGGCGAACCACGCCGCGTGGGTTTCCGACACGAATCATTGGCGGGAATGCACGAGAGTGATTGAAGACCGCCTATCGGATGCGCTACATGACCGTCTGACGCAAAAGTTCGTGGACCGGCGCACCGCCATCCTCCTCAGTCGTTTAAAGGGGCAGAACACGTTGGAAGCAACCGTCACGCCGAACGGGGACGTTCACATCGAAGGCCAGCGTGTTGGCCGTATCGAGGGACTGGGTTTCATCGCGGAACTGGGTGAAGCTTCGGATCAGGCCGAGAAGGTCGTCGCCATTGCCGCCTCCAAGGCATTGCGGGGCGAGATCGCGGCGCGCGCGCAAGCGCTGTCGGTGGCGCCGGACGCGACGTTCTCGCTCGCCGCGGATGGCGGCATCGCCTGGCACGGCACGCCGGTGGCGCGCCTGCTGGCCGGGGCCTCGCGGCTGAAACCCCGCGTCGAGGGCCTGCCCAACGAGTTGCTGGACGAAGCGCTGGCCGAGATGGTGCGCACCCGCATCCAGGGATGGATCGACGCGCAGGTGAAGACGGTGCTGCGCCCCCTCGCCACCCTGTCGGAGGCGGAGCTGCCCGGCCTTTCCCGCGGCATCGCCTTCCGCCTGGTGGAAGCGGGCGGCACGCTGCGGCGCGGCGCGCTGGGCGGCGACCTTGCGCACCTCACCGACGACGACCGCAAGGCGATGGGCAAGCTCGGCGTACGCTTCGGCGTGGAGACGGTCTACCTGCCCGACATGCTGAAGCCCGCGGCGCAGCGCCTGCTGCTCGTCCTCACCGCGATCGACCGCAAGGTGGAAGACCCCGCCGCCTTCGTCGCGGCGCACTCGCCGCTGACGCCCGGCCAGGTGTCGTTCCCGCTGGCCGAGGGCGTGGCCGGAGAATGGGTGGAGCTGCAGGGCTACCGCGTGTTCGACCGCCGCGCCGCGCGCGTCGATATGCTGGAGCGCTTCGCCGCCGAGGTACGGCGCTTCCTGCGCGACGAGGCGCTGACCACCAAGGTGGACAGCGCGCCCGCCAAGGCCAAGGCCGAAGACGAAGCCCCGGCCGAGGCCGCCCCGGTCGAGGCTGCCCTCGCCGAAGCGCCTGCCGCCGAAGTCGCCGCTGCGCCGGAGGCTCCTGCCGCGCCGGAAGCCGCCCCTGCCGAAGCGCCGGTGGCGGAAGCGGCGGCGGAAGCTCCCGCCGCCGAGGCGGAGCCGGAGAAGCCCGCCGCGCCGCAGGGCGCGAAGATTCTGCCGCCCGCCTTGATGTCGCTGCTCGGCGTCGGGGCGGAGGACACCATGGGCATCCTGCGCACCCTCGGCTACCGCGTCACCGACGCGCGCGAGGGCTTGGCGGTGCAGCCGAAGAAGAACCCGAAGAAGGCGTTTCCCGGCCGCCGCCCGGCTGCCGCGGAAGGCCAGCCGGCGCGCGCCGAGGGGCAGCCGCCGCGCGAGCGCGGCCCGCGGCCCGACCACGGCGAGCGCCCGGAGCGCGGCGACCGGCCGGAGCGTGGGCCCCGGCCCGACCGCGGCCCACGTCCCGACCGCGGCGACCGTCCGCGCGGCCCGCGGCCCGAAGGCAAGGGTCCGCGCCCGGATAAGGGGCCGCGTCCCGCCGAGACGGGCAAACCCGCCCGCCGCTTCGAGGTGGATCCCGATTCGCCGTTCGCGGTGCTGAAGAACTGGGGAAAGACCAAGCCGGAGTCGTGATGGCCGAGAGCAGCGAGGCGCCGCGCCTGGACAAGTGGCTGTGGTTCGCGCGATTCGCCAAGACCCGCAGCCAGGCGCAGGCGCTGTGCGCCTCGGGCCACGTGCGGGTGAACGGCGAGGCGGTGCACCGCGGCCATCAGAAGGTGCGCCTGGGCGACTCGGTCGAGGTGCTGCAGGGCGCCGTGCGCCGCAGCGTGACGGTGGCCGCCTTCGGCGTCCGCCGCGGCCCCGCGCCGGAAGCGCAGGCGCTCTATGAGGAAACCGCGCCGCCGCGCCGCCTGACCCCCGCCGAGGACCGGCCCACGGCTTCTCGCCCGCGCGGCAGCGGCCGCCCGACGAAGCGCGACCGCCGCTTGACGGACGCCTTGATCGACCCATTTATCGAGTGACGCCAAGGCGTTCTTCTCCCCTGCGAGGGGCGCGGCGGCGCATTTGCGAGCGAAAGGAGAGTTCCTGCCATGCCTTACGTCGTGACCGACGCGTGCATCAAGTGCAAGTTCATGGACTGCGTCGAGGTCTGCCCGGTGGACTGCTTCTACGAGGGCGAGAACATGCTGGTGATCAACCCCAGCGAATGCATCGACTGCGGCGTGTGTGAGCCGGAATGCCCGGCCGAGGCGATCTTCCCGGACAGCGAGGACGTTGCCGCCAAGTGGCTGCCGATCAACCGCGAATATGCGGAAGAGTGGCCGAACATCACCTCCAAGGGCACCCCGCCGGCAGACGCCGAAGAGTGGAAGGGCAAGCCCGGCAAGGCCGACCTGATGAGCACCAAACCCGCGCCGCGCTGAGGCGGCGGGCGGCGCGCCCGCATCGAGACGCATCTGTCTCGAAACCTTCACTTTTTCGCGATAGCGCATGAAACCTGGGATTTCCGGTGGTTTTTGACCGCCGGTCGTGCTATATCATGAGGGTTGCGTCGCAGCGACTTCCACCTCAGCACCGGAAGTCCGGACGCGAATTTTTTTAATACCGACAGTTGGACTCGCCCGCGGTTGGATCGCTTCTGATCGTGAGCAGGAGGCTTCGTGTCGGGGATGGCGGACGCCGAGGCGCGGCGATACGCCGTTGGGCCATGACGGCGCGGGGGCGATTTCGACCGCCCCGGCGCGCAAGACGGGATAGAGAGACGAAATGTCCAAGGAACAGTTCAAAACGGGCGATCACGTGGTGTACCCGACGCACGGCGTCGGGGCGGTTCTGGCCGTCGAGATGCAGCGCATCGGCGGCATGGAGCTGGAACTGATCGTCATCGGGTTCGAACAGGACCGCATGACCTTGAAGGTGCCGGTGATGAAGGCGCAGCAGGCCGGCCTGCGCAAGCTTTCCAACAAGAAGATCATGCAGACCGCGCTCACCACGCTCCGCGGCCGCGCCACGGTGCGCCGCGCCATGTGGTCGCGCCGCGCCCAGGAATACGAGGCGAAGATCAACTCCGGCGATCCGGTGTCGATCGCCGAGGTGGTGCGCGACCTGCACCGCAACGCCCGCAATGCCGAGCAGTCCTACAGCGAGCGGCAGATCTACGAGCAGGCGCTGGAGCGTCTGGCGCACGAGGTCGCCGCGGTGGAGCAGATCGGCCATGCGGAGGCGACCCGCCGCCTGGAAACCCTGCTGGAAGCGGCCTGAACCCGCCTTCTCTTCGCAGTTTGCCGAAAACCCCCGCGACACGCGTTGTCGCGGGGGTTTTTGCGGTGTAAAACAAGGAAGAAACGTCTAGAGAGGGCGGCAATGGGACAGGCGGAGGTGTGGCGCACGTTCGTCGAACCCGGGCGGACCTGGGTGGTCGGCGCGGTGCACGGCGAGGCCGACCGCCTGCGCCGCGTGCACGACGAACTCGGCCGCCAATACCGCCCCGGCGACCGTCTGGTCTATGCCGGAAACCTCATGGGCTACGGCCCCGACGTCATCGGCACCCTCAACGAAGTCCTGCTTTTCCGCCGCGCCCTGATGGCGCGATTCGACGCCGAGCCCGACGACATCGTCATCCTGCGCGGCGCGCAGGAGGAAATGTGGCGCAAGCTGCTGCAGCTTCACTTCGCCCCCGACCCCGCCAACGTGCTTGACTGGATGCTCGGCCGCGGCATGCGCGCCAGCCTTTCCGCCTACGGTCTCTCCGCCGAGGCGGCGCTGGATGCGGCGCGCGACGGGCGCACCGCGCTTTCCCGCTGGACCGGCCACGCCGCCGACAGCATGGACGACCACGACGGCCACCGCCCGCTGATGGCGCACCTTCTCCACGCCGCGGTGGTCGCCGACAACTCCCTGCTCATCGTCAACGCCGGGTTCGACCGCGGCGTTTCGCTCGACAAGCAGCTCGACAGCTTCTGGTGGGGCGGCGCCGATTTCGACACCCTGACGCCGGAAGCCTCGGGCTATCGCCTGGTGGTGCGCGGCGCCACCCACGGCAACCCCGGCGTCCGCTTCGGCCGCCACGTCGCCACGCTGGATGGCGGCGCAGGCCGCGGCGGCACTATCTGCGCCGCCCTGTTCGGCCCGGAAGGCAGCACCGTGCAGGTGATCGAGGCGTAAAACCAAAATGTCCCCTCGCGCACCCCTTAAGTTTTCCGCGCGAAGCGCCATAAGACCACCACGCCGCATGATGGTTCTATGGCGCCGCGCGCAAAAATCAAAGGGGCTGTCCTAGCTAAGGGCTCTGATTGAGCTAGGATGGCAGGATGTACGAACGGCGAAGCCGGCTAAGCAAAGGGAAGCGAGACCATCTGCTGGAGCACTTTGTTGCCGGGACGA
>JBFWJB010000185.1:0-6169 GCA_050253435.1 Rhodospirillaceae bacterium | reverse complement strand
CGCGCCTCGCCGCCGACAGCCTGTTCCTCGCCGAGATCGGCGGCTGCCAGGTGCGCATGCTCGACGACGCGCGCTTTCCCTGGCTGCTGCTGGTGCCGGAACGGCCCGGCGCGAGCGAGCTTTTCGACCTGCCGGAAGCGGAACGCCGCGCCGTGCTCGACCTCGCCTGCCGCCTCGGCGCGGCGATGAAGGACGCCTTCGCCGCGGACAAGATCAACATCGGCGCGCTCGGCAACGTCGTGACGCAGTTGCATGTCCACATCGTGGCGCGGCAGGCGGGCGACGCCGCCTGGCCCGGTCCGGTGTGGGGCGCTGGCAGCCGCGAGCCCATGCCCGAAAACCAAAAGGCGGCGCGAAGCGCCGCCTTCCGGAAACTGCTGGGGCTCTGAACCGCTCAGTATTTGCCGAGCTCGATCATCCCCTCCGCCAGCAGGGCGTTCTCCTCGCCTTTGCCCTTCGCCTTGTGCACCGCCTTGACGATCGCGAAATAGCGGTTGCCGGCCCCGCCGGAGCACGGCGGCAGATATCCCGGCGCGGCGAACGTGCCGGTGGCGCGGTTGCCCGCCTCGACGAAAGCGGGCGCAGGCAGCGAAGCGACCGCAGCCGGGACTCCCGGCAGCACGGCGGTGGGGGCGCCATCCACCCAATAGCCGATCTTGCCGTGGCCGCCGTCGGTACTGAAATCCATGGCGTCGTGGTCGTTGAACTCGACGATCACCGCGTTGGTGCCTTCCGGCAATCCGGCGACGCGCAGCGCCGGGCTCTTCGGCGCCGTGCCGCCATAGGCGGAGCACTCCTGCCCCTTCGGCACCGTCTTGCCGTCCCACGCGGGATCGGCGAAGGAAACCTTGAGAACCGGCAGCTTTTCCGCCACCGGCTTATAACCGCCGGCCTGACATCCGGCCACAGCCAACGCCGCTACCGCAACCACCCAGGCACGCTTCATAACCCCCTCCAATCCGGAAAATCATGTCTGCAAGCATCCGCAGAATGACTTTCGTCTATTCAGCATGTCTATGAAAAAAGCATGAAAAAAGGGGAGAAACCGGGTTTCTCCCCTTTCTCTCATCATTGTGGTGCGGCGGGTCAGGCTTCTTCCAGCTCGCCCAGGGCGTCGCGGCCGCTGTCGAAGATGGCGAGGTTGAGCTCGCCCTCCGACTTCGCCACCAGGGTGGCGACCATGCCGTCGCCGATGACGTTGAGCGACGTGCGCGCCATGTCGAGCACGCGGTCGATGCCCGCGATGATCGCCACGCCCTCGAGCGGCAGGCCAACCGAGGAGAGCACCAGGGACAGCATGATCAGGCCTGCGCCCGGCACGCCCGCGGTGCCGATGGAGGCCAGCGTCGCGGTGAGGATGATGGTGACGTAGTCACCGCCCGACAGGTGCACGCCGAACACCTGCGCCACGAACAGCGCGCAGACGCCCTGGTAGAGCGCCGTGCCGTCCATGTTGATGGTGGCCCCGAGCGGCAGCACGAAGCCCGACACGCCCTGGGAGATGCCCAAGTTCTTCTGCGCGCAAGACATCGTCACCGGCAGGGTGCCGGAGCTCGAGGTGGTGGTGAAGGCGACGGTGGCCGCCTCGGCGATGCCCTTGTAGAACTTGAGCGGGCTGAGCCCCACCGCGCGGACGGCAAAGCCGTAGACCAAAAGCGCGTGCAGGATGCAGCCGATGTAGACGGCGACGATGACCATGGCGAGCGGCAGCAGCAGGTCGAGGCCGTAGGTGCCCGCGGTCCACGCCATCAGCGCAAAAACGCCGAAGGGGGCGAACCAGATGACGATGGCGGTGAGCTTGTAGATCACCTCCGCCAGGGCGTCGAAGGCATCGCGCACCTTTTCGCCCGCCTTGCCCGACATGTTGATCGCCAGGCCGAAGAGAATGGCGAAGACGATCACCTGCAACACGTTGCCCTGGCTCATCGCCGCGATCGGGTTGGTCGGGATGAGGCCGACCAGGGTGCTCACCAGAGACGGCGCCGCCTTGGGCGCCGCAGCCTTGGCCGCACCCATGTCCACCCCGGCGCCGGGGGCCATCACGGTGCCGAGCACCAGACCGATGGTGATCGCGACGGCGGTGGTGACGAGGTAGAGGGCGATGGTCTTGACGCCGACGCGGCCCATCTTCGCCGGGTCGCGCATCGAGGTCACGCCGCTGACCAGGGAAACGAAAACCAGCGGCACGATCAGCATCTTGATGCCGGAAATGAACGCGGTGCCGATCGGCTTGATCGCCGCGGCCGACTTGCCGAACACCAGGCCGACGATCAGGCCCAGAACGAGGCCGGCGAGAATCTTCTGCCACAGGGGAATGGCGTTCCACGCCCCCAACAGGCCGGGTTTCTTCTGCGAGGTGCCTTGAGACACGGTGGTTCCTCCATATCGGATGGTCCGGCGTCGTTGCGCCGGTTTCACGCTTTTAAGAAAAGAAACTTCCGAATGATACGCTATTGGCGGATTACAACCACTTCTTTCGACGGAAGTAGAGGAACGGAACCGCCGCGGAAGCGAACATCAGACCGAGCGCCCACGGGTAGCCGAGATGCCACTTCAGTTCCGGCATGAAGGCGAAGTTCATGCCGTACATGCTGGCGATCAGGGTCGGCGGCAGGAAGGCCACCGAGGCCACGGTGAGGATCTTGATGACGTTGTTCTGCTCGATGTTGATCATGCCGAGCGTGGCGTCGAGCAGGAAGGCCACCTTGGTGGAGAGGAAGGTGGCGTGCTCGGCAATGGACGTGGCGTCGCGCATCAGGGTCTTCATGCGCAGCTTCACCTCCTTGCGGATGCTGGTCTGCCCGCCGAGGAAGAGAAGCAGGCGGTTCAAGCCCAGGAGGCTGTCCTTCGCCTTGGTGGCGAGATCGCCGGCGCGGCCGATGCGCTGCAGGATGTCCTTGAGGTCGGAGCCGCTCGCCCCTTCCTTGCGGAAGATGTCGCGCGAAATCGCCTCGAGGTCGGCGGTGGCGCTCTCCAGCACGTCGGCGAGGCGGTCGGCGATCTGCTCCAGAAGGCCGACCAGGGCGACGTCGCCGTTGCCGACCAGGGCGGGCTGACGGGCGAGACGGCGGATGAACATGCCGAAGGGCAGCGGATCGACGTAGCGCACCGTCAACAGGCGGCTGCCCGCGAGGATGAAGGTGATCGCCGCGGCTTCCGGCTCGTCGGTCATTGCGCGGGTGAGCACCGGCATGGTCATCACCTGGGCGCCGCCGTCCTCGTAGAGGCGGCTGGAGACCTCGATCTCCTGCATTTCCTCGTGAGTGGGGATATCGACGTTGAGCAGCCGCGAGATCGCCGTTTCGTCGTCGCGGCTCGGCGTCAGGAGGTCG
Organism: Rhodospirillaceae bacterium; assembly: GCA_050253435.1. Classification (GTDB taxonomy): domain Bacteria; phylum Pseudomonadota; class Alphaproteobacteria; order Rhodospirillales; family Rhodospirillaceae; genus Oleispirillum. Next base: position 2,837 of record JBFWJB010000185.1, on the reverse strand, counting down.
ATCCAGACCGTCTGCTCCGGCAGGGAGTCGAGCGCGCCCTCCACGACGGTCTGGCGCAGCAGTCCCTGATCGAAATGAAACAGCGTCAACATGGCGGCCTCCTCGCAAAAGTGCCGGGGGCGGGCCGCTTTCCGTCAGAGACGGCTCTCCTCGGCCCTCGACCGCCCCGCGGCGGAAGCGGAAATGAACATCGGACTGGGAGGTTCGGTCATCATCGCAGCGATCCCTGACTCGGTCCCGCGGGGCGGCGCGCGCCGCCGCAGGGACGCCGCCGTCCTAACCCTTTTCGCTGCGCCTTGTCAACCGCGCCAGCCTTTCAGCGCTGGCGGATCACCAGCAGCGTCATGTCGTCGTAGACCGGGGCGCCGCCGATATGCGCGCGCACCGCGGCGATCACCGCGTCCTTGATCGCCGCGACCTCCGCCCCGGCGTGGCGCGTCAGCTCCGCTTTCAGGCGTTCGAGGCCGAAGAGCAGACCGTTCGCATCCGCCGCCTCGGTGATGCCGTCTGAATAGAGCACCACCAGATCGCCGGGCTCGAGGTCGGCGGCGGCCACCCCGGTGTACGCGCCGATGCGGTCGACAAGGCCGAGCGGCAGGCCGAGCTCCAGGGTGTCGAGTTCCTCCATCGTGCCGGAACGGCGCAGGATCAGCACCGATTCGTGCTGCCCGACGATGCGCAGGCGCCCCGCCGCGCCTGCGGGCAGGCCGTCCTCTCCGGCGGCGCGCGGGCGGTAGTCGAGCAGCGCGAAGCTCAGGTTCTTCTCGCAGCCCATGCGCCGGATGTTCTGATACATCGCGCGGTTGAGCACGTCGAGAAGGCGCGGCAGGTCGTGCTCCTCCGCCGCCACCAGGGTGCGCACCGCGCTCTGCGCCAAGAGCATCACCACGCCGCTCTCCAGGCCGTGGCCGGTGACGTCGCCGATGCCGATGCACACGCCGTCGCCGTCGGCCAGCACGTCGTAATAGTCGCCGCCGACCTCGGTGGCGGGCTCCATGAACGCCGCGATGTCGAGCGGCGCGACCTCGGCCAGCTCCTCCGGCCGCGGCAGCAGCATGCGCTGCAGCCGCCGCGACACGTCGAGTTCGGTGCCGAGGCGGAGGTTTTCCTCGTTGAGGCGGTCATTGAGAATCTGAATCTCGTGGTGCGCCTGGTCGAGGCTGTGCAGCGCCTGCTCCGTCTCTTCCTTCTCGCGGATCAGCATCACCTGCTTTTCCACTTCCATCTCGCGCAACCGCCGGGCGTTGCGCTGGAAGCCGGCGAGCGTGCGGGTCATCTCGGCGATCTCGTCGCGGCCGTCGTCCTCGACGATGTCGTGATCCCAGTTGCCTTCCGAAACCTCGCGCATCGCCGCGTTGAGCCGCAGGATCGGCTCGCGGATGCTCTTCGCGATCAGGCCGCTCGCCGCCAACCCCGCCAGCAGCAGCAGCAGCACGCCGGTGCCGGTGATCGCGAGGGTGATGTTCATATCCCGCTTGAGGCTGTCCTGGAGCGCACTCTCGCGTTCGGAGATCATCTCGACGAGATGACCGGCGCTGCGGTTCATCCCGGCGCCGTAAAGGGTCAGGAATCCCTGGGCGATTTTCGTGCGCTTGTCGACCAGCCCCTTGATCCGCGCGATCTGCTGCATCATGTTCTGCAGCGCCCGCTGCGTTCCCTCGGCGTCGTCGAGGAGGGCATGCCGCTTATCCAGCAGAACCGCCAGCCGCAGGCACTCCCCGGCGCGGCGGAGACCCGCCACCGCCTGCACCGCGCCCAGCCCTTCCCGCGAATTCATGAACGCCAGAATCGCCATCCGCGCCTTGGCGAACTCGAAACGCGACTGCAGCAGGGTTTCGTGCACCTCCGGCGAGAGGTTCGTCTGTTCGGCCAGGCGCAGCAGCCGGCGGCCCATGAGATCCTCGGATGAGGACATGTAGCCCGTATACAGCTCGTGCACGGACATGGACAGCGCAGTGACGTTGCCGAACGCCTGCAGGTAGCCCTCGAAGGACAGGCGCAGGCGGCTGGGCTCGAGATCCAGGGCCGCCGCGTCGTCCGCGAACGGAACCAGGGCGCGCTCCACCTCCGCCGCCATGCCGTTGAACTGCGCGATCAGGCTGGTATCGCCGCTGCGCAGGAAGGAATCCCCCAGCACCCCGAGGGTATCTATGGCATGGCGCATCTCCGTGGCCCTGCGGGTCTGTTCCCGCAAGGCGGCGGAATCCTGACGATAGGCGCGGGTGAGCAGGGAAACCTGCCACCCGGCGACGAGCATCACCGCCACCGCCAGAACATAGACGACCTGGGTATAGGAAATCCGCCGCCGGATCGGCTCCCGGCGCAATCGCGTCTGCAGCCCGTTTCGAATCGCGCCGTCTTCGCTCATTTCGGGCTGCCCCCCGTCCGCAGGCCTGAAGCCTCAGCGGAATTCGATGACCAACGACGGCATCAGACGCCGCAGATTCTGCAACGACTTGCCCTGCCACGGAATCGCGCCGGTACCGATGAGGGTAAGCGCCAGGTCGCCGCGGTTGCGCGCCTCGATGACGAACCGCGACAGCACCGCGATGCCCGAGCTGTTGAGGAACTCCAGGCCCGAGAGGTCGATGGTCATCGCCGTGGCGTCCTCGGCGGCATTGGCCAGGAGCGCGACGATCGGCGCGTATTCCGCGATGCCGTTCAGCCGCAGCGTTCCCGACAGGGTCACCAGGTGCGCCCCCACATCGCACCGCGCCGCATAATTCTCTCCCGCAAACTCCGTCATCTCTCTCGTCTCTTTCCTGCGATGTCCGCGCCGCGCGGCGCCGACCGTTGCTTCCGCAAATCCTCCGGGCCTAGACCACGAGGCAAACCAG